>VFJM01000043.1 GCA_009886055.1 Geobacter sp.
CCCGCAGGTCGGCAGCGGTGAGCCCCGCTCCCGCCGGTGCAGTATTAACGCGCATGAACTCGGTAAAGATGACGTCGGGCCGGACATGTTCGATGAAATAGGCGCGCAAGGCCCGGTTGGTCAGCCCCTGCATCGGCGCCAGCATCAAGGGTGTGGTTCCAGGTTGCCACGGGAGCACCGTCATGCCGCGCTCACCCTTTCCGGCGTTTTCTGAGCGGCGCAGCGGACGGTCGTTTCGTTATGGGAGGAAAGAATGTGCATCTGCATATTGTGGCTCAGCTGGCAGGAAAATTACAAGCATGGAAATAGTAAAGCGGTCGATTAGCCGCCGTTTGGCGTTTAGCATATAGACTACCGGTAAACCTCATCGTGGCTGCCGATGTCCAGCAGGATGATCTCATGCTCGCTGATCAGCAGAGTCAGAGTAATGCGGTAGGAATAGGTCAGTCTGACGGCATGGCATCCGGAAAGCTTGCCGGTGAGTTGATGAAGGCCGAGGCCAGGCTGAAACGGGTCCTGTTGCAGAGCGCTGACGATCGCGGCGAAGCGGGGTTTGAGATCAGGGTGCTTCCTGAAGAACCGACTTGCCTGCCGGAGAAACTTTTCCGATGTGAGAACGCTGAACACGCTCACTCTCCGTCAAGGTCGAGCGCCTTCAGCAGTTCATCAATAGAGGCAAATTTTCGTACCCGTCCCGCCTTCACGTCCTCAAGTGATGCCTTCACCCTGGCCACGTACGCCTCCTCTGCTTCGGCCACCAATTCCTGGTAACGCGCCTCGGTCAGCACCACGTACTCGGGCTTGTTGTTTCGGATGACATGTACATCACCCGTTGTAATCAGAGCGTCGACTGCGGCAATGCCGCGCCGTTTGATCTCCTGTGCCGGGATGGTATTCATAACAGCACTCCTTGCGATACTTTATTAAGTACTCGATAGTGTGCCACAGGCAGGAGTATGCGGCAAGAAGATTCTATCCGGAAACAGCAAAGGTGGCCGATTGGTCGTCTTTTGAATTGTGTTGAAAATAAAGCTGTCTGTGTTCGAGTTAGATGCTCGCTTTTGACCGCAGAAAACTGATTGCCGAACTGGAAATCAATGACAGCGTGAAACTACTTGCTATAAAAACAGATTTAAGATATTTTGATCTCATAAGAAGATCATGTGATCTATTTTTGAGATCAATAAGGTGCATGTCATGCTCGAACCTTTGCTGGGATCAACCAATTGCGAACGGGTGTTGATTTTCCTCGCGGCACGCGAAGAGGGCTACTTGCGGGAAATTTCGGATTTTTTCGAGACGTCGCCGGCCCCCATCCTGAAACAGTTGGAAAAGCTGGAAAACGGCGGGGTCCTGTTCAGCCGTCTCGCCGGTCGCACCCGTCTCTACGGCTTTAATCCCCGCTATCCGTTCCTGAACGAGCTGAAGTCCCTGCTCGACAAGGCCCTGACTTTTTACCCCGAGGATATCCGTGCCAAGCTGCTGGAAAGCAGGCGCAGGCCGCGACGTAAATGGAAACCGTTATGAAAGCCCGCATCTGAATTCTTTGTGTCTTTTGAGCACATGCTTTACAAATACTATTTTGTATGTAAATGTACAATTAAATGTATTTTTTGATACAATTAATTGCACCATAAAGGGCACATGGAATACAGACTGGACAAAGATCATCTTCTTAACGTTCTGGAAGAGTGGAACCGTTTCCTCAAGCGCAAGGTTCATCTGATCGCGTGTGGAGGGACGGCCATGACCTTGTCAGGGGTCAAGCCATCGACCAAGGATGTTGATTTCATGGTCCCGAATATTCAGGAGCATCAGTATCTGATAAAGCAACTCAGGGCGCTGGAGTATGAACCGGTCACCGGTTTTGGCTGGAAGCGCGCCGGGGAGATTTTCCAATTTGATATTTTTCGTGGCAATTTCATCCACACGACAG
The DNA here is from genome assembly GCA_009886055.1 of Geobacter sp. GTDB lineage: Bacteria > Desulfobacterota > Desulfuromonadia > Geobacterales > Pseudopelobacteraceae > JACRCG01. Next base: position 1,937 of record VFJM01000043.1, read on the forward strand.
AGCTGCTGACCTCTCCACTGGAAAAAGATGGCAACAGTCCGCTCAAGGAATATTCTCATCTATACCTCGGGATTTTGAACGACTACGATCTTATCTCCAGCAAACTGATGCGCGGGACCAGGGTCGATTTCGATGACTGTCTGAGTCTGGCGGAAGCGCACAGGGCAGATCTTGACATTGACCGACTGGCGGGACACTTCAACGAACTGGTCAGCTTTGACGTCGCGGAAGCGCGGCTGAGACCGCACATGCAGCACTTCCTTGAGCTGCTGCAAAAGAGAGGTCTGTATGACAGACGCTAAACTTATGAAGAGTTTGAGCAGGCTCGGCTTGCCGATGTTCGAGCCGAGTGAAGAGCTGGATGTCAACGAAACGCTGGCAGAGGTAGTGAAGAGCCGGGACACCCGGCTTTGGGAGGGGTTTCCCGTACTGTTGGCAAATGCCGCCGACACCTACCAGTTTGCTTATGATCTGGTTGAGAAGCAGCTATCGGCCCAGGACGACAAGGATCGTTTTCATCGGCTCTTGCTGTTGTCTTTGTCCCTCTATTCTTTCTACCATCTGAGTTTTTCCTGGTCGAGCAGGTACAAGAAGCGGCTCTCAAGTGAAGATTCCGCCTTGGTGAAACAGTGGCGCAATGACCTTGCCCGCAACCGGACTCTCGCGTGGGGTGAAGTGGATCTCGACCCGGAACGCCTGAAGGGGCTGTTTGAACTCTATTTTGAGCAGAATGCCGACAAGAGCAGGCAGCGCAAGGAAAAGTACGAGGAGTATTCCCTAGCCTTTGCCATGTCGCAGATGTTTTCGCCGAAGCAAAAGGAGTTGCTTAAGAAGAGGCTGGAAGGGTTGCCCCTGACAAAGACGGAACAGGAGTATTATTCCCGTTCGGTAAAGAAAAAAGTGGTCGCGCTGGCAAACGCGGAACTGCATGGTCTTGCGAGGAAGTTGTTAGAGAAATAAGCGTTGTAGTTTGGTGGTAAACAGGAAAGATGGGCTATTGGCCGCCTTAACAATCGGTATTATGTCCCCGGATTTCATAGCCTTTGCCATGTCGCAGATGTTTTCGCCGAAGCAGAAGGAGTTGTTTAAGAAGAGGCTGGAAGGGCTGCCCCTGACAAAGACGGAACAGGAGTATTATTCCCGTTCGGTAAAGAAAAAGGTGGTCGCGCTGGCAAATGCGGAGCTGCATGGTCTTGCGAGGAAGTTGTTGGAGAAATAAGCGTTGTGCTTGGTGGTAAACAGGAAAGGCGGCCAATTGGCCGCCTTTTGAATAAGAATGGTGTCACCGGAATACCTGCTCTAGAGGTCACTTTTCCATCTCTATTTAAAATTTAGTTGCAGACCAATCATACGTATGATACGAATAGACGTATCGCAGATATTAAAATTTCATTTTTCAAGGAAACTACTATGTACATTGACCCTAATACGGTTATTTCTCCGAAAGCATCATGGAAACTGAAGTCAATAATTTATAATTCAGGACAAAGTGGTTGGAGTGCAGCTGAGGGCGAGTGGGAAGGTTCTCCTTGCCTTGGAGTAAGATGGAACGGTTCTGTTTCTGATGAGGGAGTAGGCAACCCACAATCTCGTGGCTTTGCAACATGGTTTATCGTCCCCGATGAACTTGAGGATGCCATCCTTCGAGAAATAGAATTCCTAAGTCGGACAGAGGGAATGGTCTCATGTGATATTCATCAACCAGATGGTTATGATTTCGGTGCGTGGAAAGTTGAGATAAAACTTGGCAACAAGGTTCTTAAAAAGCCAGGAAGTGAATCGCTGGTATTTACGCTACCATCCATGCAAAACCGGATGTGCCATCCTGACAAAGGCTATGTCCGTGCCATAAATGGTGAACTACGCGGTTCATTTATTGAAGGTAAATGGATTGGAGACGTTTATTCTAATGGGATTCCAGAAACAGATAACCCAACAAAAATCGAAGCAGTTCGAGACGCATTCACCCAGAGCGTTATGCGAGCTTTAAGGGATTGGCATTCGAATTAGATCATTTACACTCCTTGTTGCCTGCCTTTCGATGATTTTGATGGTTTCGTGAACTATATGGAAACATATTTGAACTGCTTATCCTGCTGGCAACTACTCGATAACACACAGATAATGTTACATAGTTCATACATACTGCCTGCGAATGTTTCTAGAAAGAATCTTTATCGTGTGATAAATTTTTGAAAAATCGCAGTAAGGAGGAAAAAGTGTATGTCCCTTGATATCCCCAAAATAGTCAATGACCTAACACACCTTTCGCCAGTCCAAATGATGTTTTTTGTCGCAATCACCTCATTGATTTTGGTAGGAGTGTCACTTTATGTGCTACTCCAAGCCCTAAAAAAAGAAGGCCCAAAATGATATTACCATGGGCTAAAATCCCGACTCACTGGATTCGAGACGAGAGCGACCCAAAATTAAAAAGGTTCAGTCGTTTGAATCGAGGGGCATCAATTTCTGGATTGATAATTTACATTGTTATGGCGCTCCGATGTAATACAAAACCTAATAAAGTTTTCCGAGAAACTGGGTGTACTGACCTTACCTATACTGAACTGCAAAGATTAACAGGATTAAGCAGATCATTAATTTCAGCTGGGTTAAAGATGCTGATTGAATTAGGGATTATTAAATCCACTTCGTCAGGCAGGAGAATTTTTTACCAAATATCGAATTATGATAAAGTATCTGGATGGGCAAAAGTGCCAAATAAACACCTCTATGGCAATAGTACTGAAGACATTAGGGTCTTTCAAGATTTAAAATTAAGACACGACGCAGAGTTGAATGCCCTAAAATTGTATCTGTTACTAATCGCTTTTCGTAGTGAAGAGCTTAATTATGCAATGATTAGTTACGATAGCATTACAAAATATACAGCTATCCAGAAAAACAGTATAAAAAGTGCTCAATCGCTCTTGACCTGTTGGGGTCTAATACAAGTAGACCCAGAAACTAGCCCAGGTGTAAATAAGTTAAATCAGCCATACAAATACAGAATCTGTGGTATTGATGGACGTAAACACATGGGGACGCAAAAGCGAAATGCAAATTTATTGACTGAAGACTGACTGAAGAATGAATTAATAGTTTAGCAATTTAAGACAATACAGATTATGAGAATAAAAAAGGAACAAGTTACATTTACGAAAAGTAGCCAGTCCCATAGCCTGTCCCCTTTTAATCCGTTGTCCACAGAATTCTTTTAATCCCCTGAATTCGCAGTATCTATTTTAGTTTATTAATATAAGTATCTAAGAATGCTAGTCCCGCTATAATACCGGTTGTAGTGGTAGTGAACAACATATGTACTGTTTTAGGATCTTTTGGCTGATACGCTCTTTTATTTTGATGCGCGCAACTGCCCCGTTCTTTTCCAAAATTATCAATATCGGTCAACCATGTCTGATCAAGGTCATCGAAATTAACTCCTATTGGAAGCAACAGTTTCTTAAGGTTATCAAGCTTAATTCCATGGTTAGAAGATAATAGCTTGTTATATTTTGTCGCCGCTAGATCTATTATCTCTTCAACTTTTTTCTTAACTTTAGGGTGTGATTTTAATTTATCAAAGTCTTCAAGTGTTTGATCATCCAAATCACCAGCATGATAACACGCTATAAAACATAATAATACATTACCTACTTGTTTACTATTTTTCCATTTCCCGATAGCGCTCAATATTTTGGTTTTAGAAATATCCTCAATATATGATTCAATTTCAGCATGTGCTAAGAGCTGAAAGGCTCTAGCGTTATCATTATCTTGTTCTTTTGCGACGAGCGGGAAAGGTTGTGGTAAAAAATGTTTTTCAAGTTCAGTTAACCGACGAAGCAAAACAATGAATCTTTTAGTTGACATACAATAAGTCCCTAAATTATTTTTCCATCTACAAGATTAGGGACTTTCATTCTAATACCAAGAATGTTGTTAACTTCCTTGCCCCATAGACTCAACCTATTAAAGACTGAGTCAATGCTTTTGGTAGTTCGTTCGATCGCCGACAAGAAAACAGCATCTTCCATACATATTTTTCGGAAAGAATCACGAATAGCAACTTTGTTTTTTGGTGTTAGCGCTGCTCTCACTTCGTTTTTACAAAAATAATAAAACATCACATCATAAATGGCTCTATTAAATCGTCCTTCAGTTTTATCCCCAATCCATTTTCTGAATGCATTGTCACCAAAAATCTCGTAAACAGTCGAACAAGCCTGCTCAAAATCATTGAGTTGTTCATTTAGATCGCTCTCACGGTCCGAATAATTTTGGTTATAATATTCGCAGGTATAATCGAGAAATGCCTTTAAATCTCCTTTGTATTGATCTAAATGATTTCTAAATCCGTAATACCTGACCAGAAGCTCGACATCTCTCATTCTAAAGTCAGGAGTTCTTATATTTAAAATCTTTTTTAAGGCAGAACTTTCAGTCGATTTTTTATTTACATATTTTACAAATGGGCCTGGATGCAGCGCTTGGCGTAGCTCTTGTGGTGACAATTGAAGACTTCCAGTGTTAAGCCTTAAAAAAACATGATATAGAAAGTCTTCATTGGGCCAGCTTTTGATAACAACTGTTCTTATTGACTGATTTTCAAAAGAAGATAGATCTTCTGAATGCTGTAGATCAGATGAAATATCATCTAAGCATTTCCCATTAAGGTCTTGCCTCAATTCCAACCCAGTTAATTTAAGTTGGTTAAATAATTTGTCATCATTCTTTGCAGCAAATTGCCGTAACGTCAGTAACCTTTGCTTACCATCTATTACAATGTATGAGCCCTTCTTAGATTTTGATTCAGCAAGAACGATTTGAGGTACGGGAAAACCAAGAACTAACGACTCAATAAACCGACTTTTTCTTTCAGATCTCCATGCATCACGTCGTTGAAAATCTGGATCAAGTGAAATATTACCCTTATTTATCTGAAGCAAAATAGTTTCGGTTGTCCAATCTGTGGCAGTTACAGAGGCAGTTGAAATACTTTTAATTGTCAGACTATGAAGATCTTCCTCGCCTTCTTTAGCTTCTGAATATTCAAGAAAAACGTCTTCGATTTGGTCATCTATTTCCATATAGTCTCCCTTCATCATTACCCGCTGACAACAAATACCAATTGATCGCAAAATCAAACACAAAAGGCGTCCAAACGGCCGCCACTTTATTACTTCAAATTCTTCTTATCCTCTCCACCGCCTCAATCACATTCTCGCGATGGCCGAAGGCCGACAACCGGAAGTATCCTTCCCCGCTCGGCCCGAAACCGGAACCGGGTGTGCCGGCCACGTTGCATTCGTTGATGGATTTGTCGAAGAAAGAAAAGATCACGTTAGCACCCGCCGCAACAGTATTAACAAACACACAAAAAGTCAACCAACCATTCCCCTCACGCCGCGTAGAGTCAAAAATTTATCTCTCACGGAGGCACGAAAGCACGGAGGAAGTCAAAACAAGAGCCTTTGATGTTTTCCCCTAAGACTTCAAACGTATTTCCTGGTTTTCCTTTGTGCCTCAGTGACTCCGTGAGAGTAACCAGTTTTCGATTATTCGAGTTTGCCGTTCAGTACAGGGGTGATACCGTCCTTCATCAGTTCATCACCGAAATTAAGCAGGTAAACCGAACCCAAAACTTGTCTCACGCAACGACGCGACGACGCAACGGAAAGCCATATTCGTGGTAAAACTCAGCGTCTTCCGGTTAGGTACTTGCATTGTTCTTTGAGAATGTAAAAAAGTAGTAAAATTAGCGTGTTGCTGTATTTTTTGCTTGACATTAAGTAAAAAAACGGCGGG
>VFJM01000109.1 GCA_009886055.1 Geobacter sp.
AGGGAAACCGAACGCCTTAATCGGGTGGTGGAGGACTTTTTGCGCATGGCCCGCCCATTGCCGACCGAGATGGCGCGCTGCCGCGTTCAGGCAGAGCTGGAAACCGTTGCCCTGCTGGTGACAAACGATGCCAGGGAGCGGAATGTTTCTCTCATTCTGGAGCCGCCAACTGTCGATGTGGTTGTCAAGGGCAACGGTGAGAAGTTGCGCCAGGCCTTCCTCAATATTGCCATCAATTCACTCCAGGCCACGTCTGGTGGTGGGAGTCTGACCATATCGACCTCGGTGTGCCCGGCGGATGAGGCGTCCGGTATGTGCGAAATCAGATTTTGTGACAGCGGAGAAGGGATCGATGCCGAATCTCTGACAAGAATCTTCGAGCCGTTCTATACCACCAAGCCGAACGGAACCGGTTTGGGGCTCGCCATTACCAGGAAAATCGTCGAAGCTCATGGCGGTACGCTGCAGGTTGAAAGTGTGGTAGGGGAGGGGACGACTGTTATCGTCAGGCTGCCGGTGTTATCTGAAAGTTCACAGCCATCCGGGGAATGAATTCCCCGTCTACCATCACTTCGTCCCTACGGGACGAAGGAAAATCTCATGGCCAATACATACACGTCATTGCATTACCATATTGTGTTCAGCACCAAAAACCGGGAACCGTGGCTTGTTGCATCCAAGGAAGTCAGGATATGGGAATATCTCGGCGGCATTGCCCGCACAAACGGAATGAAGGCTTAAAAGTCGGAGGGTATGACGACCATATACATATCCTGCTGGCATTGTCGGCCACCATTTCGGTCAGCAAAGCGGTGCAACTGCTGAAAGGCGCCTCATCCCGTTGGATTCATGAAAGCGATAACGATATGACGGCGTTTGCTTGGCAGGATGGATACGGGGCATTCACGGTAGGTCTTTCCCAGATAGCCGATACGGTGCGGTATATAGAAGGTCAACGTGAACATCACCGGACAAAATCATTTCAGGAAGAGTATGTTCATTTTCTTAAAAAGCATGATGTTGAATTTGATGAACGCTATGTGTGGGGCTGAATTAAAGCCCCATCGGGGCTATTGACGGTAGCCGTGGGATTCATCCCACGGGTTGAGGTGACACACCCCATTCATCCGTCGCGTACGCGACGGTGGGATTGATGTTCCGTTTTCCGGGGAATGAATTCCCCGTCTACCATCATATTGTCCCTACAGGACGAAAACAAAAAAAGTGAGACGTATTGTGTCACCACCTCCGTGTTATCCTTCCCTCACCCTGTTTATCACCAAAATTGCCTTAATAAAAATTTAAGTTCATGGCTAATGAGGGTTAAACCTGCTATGGCTGACAGGCTGGATCGGGATGGTTGAGCTGCCGGTGAGGCGTTATGGCTTGGTTTGGTTGGTGTTGGGGAGCAAATGGGGAGGGTGAGATTTTGCAAAAGATTTGGGTGGAGGAAAGATTGTAGATGAGAGCCTGTTTTTATTAAGGGGGGTAGTCGGTTAGAGCCCCCTGCGATATAATCCATCGGTAACTTCTTGGTTGAAGGGAGATGCCGTGGAACCAATACCACTGGTAGCAGGCCGCGATTACCCC
>VFJM01000277.1 GCA_009886055.1 Geobacter sp.
GTGCGTCAATCGTAACCCCTCCGCTTTCTTAAAAAACACCCTGGCAACTAGGAGGGGAAGTTACCAGGGCAGATGAGGATTCGTTGGAATCCTCGCAATCATTTCTAATGCAAATATATACTTTTCAAGATATGATGGCAAGCAAAAAAAAGATAAGTTATCGGCATTACGAATAAAAACCCGTTAACTTTACTCTTTTGATAAGCAATGCCATGCACTCACGATTGTCGATAATAAATCATTTGTTCTCCGCGATATCCGCCTGATCCGTGATCTGGGGGGCAGATGCTGCAAGCCCCTCCGACAGGGTCGGGTAGCGCAGTTTTACGTGGAGACGATCCCGCATCCGGCTGTTGTCGACAATCCGCGACTGGCTGACATATGAAAACATCAGTGGTGACATGATCTGGCGAGCTTCATCCATCGTCACCTGCCGCTGGCGCGGCAGCCCGAGGGCATCGGCGCAGGCATTGAAATACGACGTCATGCTCGACGGATGCCCGTCGCTGACATTGAAGATCTCGCCATCCATCCCCTTTTCGGCCGCTGCGATGCAGACCGCTGCCAGATCGTCGGCATGGATGCGGTTACTCGGGGAGGACTCCTCTTCATTCAAAAGCGGCTGACCCTGACTGATCTGCATCACCGGCAGACGCCCCGGACCATAGATGCCGCTTACCCGCAGGATTACGACCGGCACACCGCCGGCAGCACCATATTCCAGAAATGCAGCCTCGGCATCGAGACGTCGCTTCCCCATTGCCGAATCGGGAACTGTCGGGGATTCCTCGGTGACCACTCCGCTCCCGCTGTACACCGACGTAGCGCTCATGTAGACGATCTGCGCAGGTTTTTCCGTTTCAGGTATGCGTGCGATGAAGTTTCTGGCGCGGCTGTCGGCGATCCCTCCTCCGGGCGGCGGGACGAGATAAAAAAGGATACTGTCAGTCAGATTCAGCAACGGAATAGATGCCAAATCATCCAAAGCTGAGACAACGGTGGTAAAACCGGCGGATGCGAGCCGGGACCCGTGTTCCGTGGACCTGAACATACAGGTGACGTCACCCCCCGATTCCTGATATGACCGTGCTATCCGTTCACCGATGTACCCGCATCCCGCAATAAAAACCTTCCGCATGATATTCTCCGGTATTCCCTAAGACAGAAATGATTTTACGATCGGAGCAATCGCGCCGGTTGCAGAATCGACCGCAGCTTTCCGCTCGGCCGCGTTCATGAACTGCTTGAGGTATTTCCTGGCCTTCTTCCTGTCGCCGGCAACCGTCTCGGACATCTTGCACAGTATCCCGACCGGAATCCCGTTGCGGAATCCGTGTACCAGCTTTTCAATTTCTTCGCACCGCTGCTTTTCCGTCCAGGTTTTGAACAGCGCCGCTCCCAGGTCATTGGTATCGTTAAGCATATCTCTCCCTCCCGGATGATTAAATAAAAAACCCCGCAGATTGCTCTGCGGGGCTGGATTGTACCAGTACTTACTGCAGGAAACTACTTTTTCTCGTACGTCAGCGCCGCGAGCTTCTGGTAATACTCAAACCTGCTTGCGGTCCAGGCGGTCGCCTTCTTCATCAGAATGGCGGCACCTTCCGGGTTGGACTTCTGCAGGACCTTGTAGCGGTTCTCGCCGTAGGCGTAGTCCTCGAAACTGGTGGTTGGGGACTTGCTGTCCAGCTGCAGCGGATTCTTCCCTTCGGCGGTCAGAGCCGGATTGTAGCGGTACAGCGGCCAGTAGCCGGAGGAAACTGCATTCCTGTTCTCGTCCACTCCCTTGGTCATATCGATACCGTGGGCGATGCAGTGCGAGTAGGCGATGATGATCGACGGTCCGTCATAGGCTTCCGCTTCGATGAATGCCTTGACAACCTGGGCCGGGTTGGAAAGCGCCACGTTTGCTACGTAGACGTTGCCGTAGGCCATTGCCATCATGCCGAGGTCTTTCTTGGCCATGGCCTTGCCGCCGGCAGCGAACTGCGCCACGGCGCCAGTCGGGGTGGCTTTGGATGCCTGCCCACCGGTGTTGGAGTAAACTTCGGTGTCCAGTACCAGGATGTTGACGTTTTTGCCGGAGGCGATGACGTGGTCGAGTCCGCCATACCCGATGTCGTAGGCCCAGCCGTCGCCACCGACGCACCAGACCGATTTCTTGACCAGGTAGTCGGCCAGCGGCAGCAGCTGAGCGGCTGTTTTGTCTTTGCTTGCCTTGAGAGCTTTTTTAAGGGCGACAACCCGCTCACGCTGCTTCTCGATGCCGGTCTGGTCGGACTGGTCGGCGGCCAGGATCTCTTTTGCCAGCGGCTGGAAGGTTTTTGATGATGTACCGGCAGCAAGCTCTGCTGTCAACTCACGGGCCGATTCGGTGAACTTGTCCACCGCCAGACGCATACCGAAACCGAATTCGGCGTTGTCTTCGAACAGCGAGTTGGACCAGGCCGGTCCGCGGCCGTCGGCACGTTTTGCCCACGGTGTTGTCGGCAGGTTGCCGCCGTAGATGGAAGTACAGCCGGTGGCGTTGGCGATCATCGCGCGGTCTCCGAACAGCTGGGACAGCAGTTTCAGATAGGGGGTCTCGCCACAGCCGGCGCAGGCGCCGGAGAATTCGAAAATCGGACGGACCAGCTGGCTGCCGCGCAGGGTGTCCAGTTTGAGCTTGGTCGGGTCCATGTCGGGGAGCGACAGGAAGAAATCCCAGTTGGCAGCTTCAGTCGCCCGCAGCGGTGCCTGGAACTTCATGTTGATGGCCTTGTGATTCGGGTCTTCCTTGCTCTTGGCCGGGCAGTTGTGGACGCAGGCGCCGCAACCGGTGCAGTCTTCCGGAGCAACCTGGAGCGTGTATTTCATCCCCTTGAATTCGGGCAGTTTGCAGTCGGTCGATTTGAAGGTCTTGGGGGCGCCTTTCAGCAGTTTTCCGTCATACGCCTTCATGCGGATGACGGCGTGCGGGCAGACGAAGGAGCAGATGCCGCACTGGATGCAGAGCTGCTCGTCCCAGACCGGGATGTCCACGGCGATGTTGCGCTTCTCGTACTGCGAGGTGGCAGTCGGGAAGGTGCCGTCGGCCGGCATGAGGGAGACCGGCAGGTCGTCTCCGAAACCGGCGATGATCAGGCCGGTGACGTCCTGAACGAATTTGGGGGCGGTCTTGGCAACGGCCGGCGGCATCTTGAGCTTGCTGGTGGCTTTGGCCGGAACCTTGACTTCGTAGATGTTCTTGAGGGCTTCGTCTACGGCGGCGTTGTTCATGGCGACGACTTTATCGCCTGATTTGCCGTAGCTCTTCTTGATGGCGCCTTTGATCTCTTTGAGTGCGGTGGCCAGAGGGATGATGTTGGATATCTTGAAGAAGGCGGTCTGCATGATGACGTTGATGCGGGCGCCCAGGCCAAGTTCTTCGCCCAGCTTGATGGCGTTGATCACGTAGAATTTCAGTTTTTTGTCGATGATCTGCTGCTGCACCTCTTTGGGCATTTTGTCCCAGACTTCACCGTGCTCGAAGGGGGAGCAGAGGAGGAAGGTGCCGCCCGGCTTTGCTTTGCTGACCATGTCGTACTTCTCCAGGAAGGAGAAGTTGTGACAGGCGATGAAGTCGGCGTGGTCGATCAGGTAGGGGGCGTTGATGGCCTTTTTCCCGAAGCGCAGGTGCGAAATGGTAATGGTGCCGGCCTTCTTGGAGTCGTAGACGAAGTAGGCCTGGGCAAAGTTTTTGGTGGTTTCGCCGATGATCTTGATCGTGTTTTTGTTGGCTCCGACGGTACCGTCTGAGCCTAAGCCGTAGAACATGGCCTCGTAGGTGCCGTCCATCGCGGTGCGGAAGGATGGCGTGTAGTCGAGGCTGCAGTTGGTGACGTCTTCCTTGATCCCGACGACGAAGTGGTTCTTGGGCTTGGCCTTCTTGAGGTTGTCGAGTACAGCCTTGGCCATGGCCGGGGTGAATTCCTTGGAGCCGAGTCCGTACCGTCCGCCGACGATGGTCGGGTACCCCTTGAAGCTGAATTTGCCGTCGGACATGGCTTCACCGATGGCGGTACGCACATCCAGGTAAAGCGGCTCGCCCAATGAGCCTGGCTCTTTAGTGCGGTCGAGGACAGCGATGCTTTTGACGGTTTTCGGCAGTGCCTTGATGAAGGCGTCCAGTGGGAACGGGCGATAGAGGTGGACTTTGACGACGCCGACTTTCTCGCCTTTTTTGTTTAGGGTTTTAACGGTTTCCTCGACGGTGTCGGTTCCGGAGCCCATGACAACGACGACGCGCTCGGCGTCTTTGGCGCCGGAGTAGTCTACCAGTTTGTATTTACGGCCGGTGAGTTTGCCGAATTTGTCCATTTCTTCCTGGACGATTTTGATGCAGGGTGCGTAGAACTGGTTGACGGTTTCGCGCCCCTGGAAGTAGACGTCCGGGTTCTGGGCGGTGCCGCGCATGACCGGACGGTCAGGGGAAAGGCCCCGCAGGCGGTGTGCGTTGACCAGGTCGTCGCTCATCATGTGGCGCATGTCGTCAAAGGTCAGCTCTTCGACTTTCTGTACTTCGTGGGAGGTACGGAAGCCGTCGAAGAAGTGCAGGAACGGGATGCGGGAACGCAGTGTGGATGCCTGTGAGATCAGGGCGAAGTCCATGACTTCCTGGACGTTGTTGGAGCAGAGCATCGCCCAGCCGGTGGAACGGCAGGACATGACGTCGGAGTGGTCGCCGAAGATGTTCAGGGCAGCAGCAGAGA
>VFJM01000305.1 GCA_009886055.1 Geobacter sp.
ACGGACAGCCGGGATCGTGTACTGTCAGCGTGATGCGCGCAAAGGCTGATATTGCCCGAAGGAGAAGGTGATCGGGTATGGCAATTACATATACTGTCCCCGAAATTCCCATATACTGTCCCCGAAATTCCGCTAATTTAAAGCTTCGGAGAAAACTACCATGAAAAAGGCGCTTATTACCGGCATCACCGGCCAGGATGGATCGTACCTGGCGGAATTGCTGTTGGAGAAAGGGTACGAGGTCCATGGCATCAAACGCCGTGCTTCGTTGTTCAATACGCAGCGGGTTGACCACATCTATCAGGATCCGCATATAAAAGACGCTCATTTCAAGCTTCATTACGGTGACTTGACCGACTCCTCAAATTTGACCCGCATCATGCAGGAAGTTCAGCCCGATGAGGTCTATAATCTGGGCGCACAGTCCCATGTCGCGGTCAGCTTTGAATCACCGGAATACACCGCCGATGCTGATGGTGTCGGCACACTGCGCATGCTTGAGGCCATTCGCTTGCTGGGCCTTGATAAAAAGACCCGTTTCTATCAGGCATCAACCTCCGAACTGTACGGCCTGGTTCAGGAAACCCCTCAAAAAGAGACCACCCCCTTTTATCCCCGTTCACCCTACGCAGTCGCCAAGCTGTATGCCTATTGGATTACGGTCAACTATCGCGAAGCGTACGGCATGTATGCCTGCAACGGCATCCTGTTTAACCACGAATCTCCCCGGCGCGGCGAAACTTTTGTTACCCGCAAGATAACGCGCGGCCTTGCCAATATTTCACAGGGTTTGGAAGAGTGCCTGTACATGGGAAACATCGATTCGTTGCGTGACTGGGGGCATGCCAAGGATTACGTCAAGATGCAGTGGTTGATGCTGCAGCAGGATCATGCCGAAGACTTCGTTATTGCCACCGGTGTCCAATACACCGTGCGCCAGTTCATCACCTGGGCAGCGGCAGAATTGGGAATAATACTTCAATTTGAAGGTCATGGCATAGATGAAATTGCCACAGTGGTCTCCGTTGAAGGGAATAAAGCCCCTGCGGTGAAAGCAGGCGATATCATGGTACGCATCGACCCGCGTTACTTCCGCCCGTCCGAGGTTGAAACCCTGCTGGGTGATCCTACTAAGGCAAAAGAAAAGCTCGGTTGGGTTCCGGAAATAACCGCTCAGGAAATGTGCGCTGAAATGG
>VFJM01000365.1 GCA_009886055.1 Geobacter sp.
ATGAGTGAAGGCTTTCGGGAAATGCGCGATATCGCTCTTGAAAAGGTACGCCGCGGCATCACCACCCTCGATGAAGTCATGCATGCCACCAGGATACACTTCTGATGGGGTCTTTTACCTACCGGGCAGTGGATGCCGATTCAGCCATCCGGCAGGGAACCATGAGCGCCCGCGACCAGGCGCACCTTGAGCGTCTGCTTGCCAGCCAGGGATTGACCCTGATTGACTCGGAAGGGGGCGGATTCAGCGGTTTTGGTTCTTTTGACGAACTATTCAAACCGCGCCTTAACGACAGGGATCTTCTGGACTTCACCTATCTGCTTAAACTGGTCGTCTCCTCTGGAATCCCCATGCTTCAGGGGATTACTACTCTGATGAAAAGCAATTCAAATCGCAACATCGGTCATGCCGCGCAATTGGTACACCAGGGGGTCGATTCCGGACTTGCGCTGTCAGATGTCATGCATGGCGCCCCCCGTCTGTTTCCTCCCTTTTATGTCCAGATGATTAAAGCCGGTGAGGCCTCGGGGACACTGGAGAGTAACCTCGATTTTCTGGTCAATTACCTCACCTGGCAGAACGATTTCAAGAAAAGTGTCAAAGCCAGCCTGACATATCCGGTCACCGTCCTGACGATTCTGGGTACGCTGATGTTCATCATCTTCACCTTTGTTTTCCCGAAGATGCTTAAAACTCTCACCGGGATGGGAGCCGAACTGCCGCTCCCGACAAAAATAATGATCGCGATTTCCGGGTTTCTAAAAAGTTACTATCTGGTCGTAATTGTTGCGGCGGTAGTACTATACGTTGCAGTTAAAATTTTCAATCGCACTCCCCAGGGAAAGAAAGTTATTGACGGGGTGCTGCTCAAAATTCCGTTAATAGGTATGCTGATCCGCAAAATCAATATGTCCCGTTATTTCAAGATCGTTGCAACGCTGCACGCTTCCGGCATTACTGCCGACAAAACCTTTGCCATCGGTGCCGACGTTATCAGCAACAGCGTCATCGCCGAAAGCATGGCCTCCATCGCCAGGGTTATCGTCACCGGCGAAAGCATCTCCGACGCCATGCGGC
>VFJM01000428.1 GCA_009886055.1 Geobacter sp.
ACATGAAGAAGGTCCTGTTTGTAACTCCCCCCTATCATAGTGGCGTGGATGAAATCGCCGGACGCTGGGTTCCTCTCGGGTTGGTCTATCTTGCCGGTGCTGCCCGCCAGGCGAAACTGGATACGGAAATCTACGATGCCATGGCCAAGGGGCATGCATATCCCGAGATTGAACACCGCTTTCGTGAATCTGTTGCGGATTACGTTGCCTCCACCGCGATCACCGCTACCATCAATGACGCCGTCAAGACCCTTGAACTGGCCAAAAAGATCAAGCCGGATACCGTGACCATCCTGGGTGGCGTACACCCGACCTTCATGTATGAAGAGGTGCTTGCAGGCTCTGCTGACGTTGACTATATCGTCATCGGTGAGGGAGAGGTCACCCTCCGGCAATTGCTGGAGGTGCTGGAGGGTGGCGGAAACCCGGAAACGGTAGCCGGTATTGCCTTCCGGCGGGGCGGTACGGTCGTCACAACCGACCGGCGCCCGTTAATGGAGGGCATTGATGATCTCCCGGCTGCGTGGGATCTTCTCGACTGGGAGGACTATTACAGCCTGGTGATCCCCGATTCCCGGATGGGAGCGATCAGCACCTCCCGCGGCTGCCCTCATGACTGCACGTTCTGCTCCCAGCAGAAGTTCTGGGAGAAGTCCTGGCGCGCCCGTGATCCCCGGAAGGTGGCCGACGAACTGAAATCTCTGTATACGACGTACAGCGTTACCGTCTTTATGATTACCGATGAGTATCCCACCAGAGACAGGGAGCGTTGGGAAGCCTTCCTCGATGCGGTCATTGCCCATGATATGCCGGTGTACCTTCTGATGGAAACCAGAGCCCCGGACATCATCCGGGACAGGGATATCATCTGGAAATACCGGAAGGCAGGAATAATCTACATCTCCTTCGGCGTTGAAACAGCCGACCAGGGCACCCTTGATGCACTGAAAAAAGGGCAGGTTTTAGAAGAAACGAAGCTGGCATTTGATATGCTCCGGGAGCAGGAAATAGTGTCAGAGGCCTCTTTCATGGTCGGCTTCCCCGACGAAACTCCTGAAAGCATAAAAAAAACCATGCAGCTGGCCCAGCAGTACAACCCGGACATTGCAAACTTTTTTACGTTCACCCCCTGGCCGTATGCAGACGGGTACAATGACCTCAAACCGCTTATCCGGTCCCATGATTATGCAAAATTCAACATGGTCGATCCTGTCATCGAGCCGCACAGCATGAGCACTCTTCAGATTGAAGTTGCGATAGCGGACGGCTACCGTCGTTTTTACATGGGCAAGATCATGGAATATATGACCATGAAGGCCACCTTCAAGCGGGACTATCTGATGCGCATCACCAAGCTGTTCTTGGGCAGTTCCTTTGTCATGAAAAAACTTGGGATTGGGATAATCGGTAAAATCCCGGCAAAAATGGAAGAATTAAAGAGGAAATTCAAGGAATGACGAATCGGAGAATATATGCAGCCCATGGAACTTGCTGATAAAATAGCGCATGGGCACCCCCCGGTGGTGGTTGATGTCAGGACCGGTTTTGAGTTTCGGGATGGCCATATTCCCGGAGCGATACACGCGCCGGTATGGAAAATCCTGCTGAAGCTTGCGTCGCTCCCCCGGGACAAGCAAACCGAACTTGTCGTGCTGTGCGAACTTGGTCCCCGGGCCGCAATGGGCAAGGGGCTGCTTGCCCTCTTTGGCTATCGCAACGTTTCGCTTCTTACCGGCCATATGGCTGCCTGGCGGCGTTCCGGTCTCCCTCAGGAAAAATGATTTTGGAGAATCGCATGTACCAACCCATCGGCAACCAGGGAACGGTGCTGATAGTAGAAGATGACCGCAATACGGCCGCTCTTGTTGCAGCATATCTGGAACGGGAGGGGTTCTCTACAGTGGTGATTCACGATGGCGGACTGGCGATGCAGGCTGCCGCCGAATGCCATCCCGTTTTTGTCATCCTCGACGTCATGCTGCCTAACCTGGATGGTTTTGAGATTTGCCGTGCTCTGCGGAAAAGTTCCGATGTCCCCGTCCTGATACTTACGGCTCGGGAGGAAGAGGTCGACAGGGTTGCGGGGCTGGTGACGGGTGCCGATGATTATGTGGTCAAACCGTTCAGTCCCCGCGAGCTTGTGGAGCGGGTCAAGGCTATCCTGCGCCGCAGTAGACCGGTTTTACCGGCTGTGGCGGCTGTCCTCTCGTATGGCGGTCTGGAGCTGGAACCCGAAAAACACAGGGTCACCCGTGCCGGGGGACCGGTGCCCCTGACAACGTGGGAATACAAGCTTCTGCACGCGCTGATGAGCTCCCCCGGGAAGGCATTTTCCCGCGAGGAACTCCTGAGTCAGTGCTATCAGAACAGTGAAGCGGTGATTGACCGGGTTATTGACGTGCATATCGGCAAACTCCGACAAAAGATCGAGGACGATCCCGCCCGGCCGCGCTTCATCCTGACGGTACGAGGTCACGGGTACCGCTTTACCGATGGGGCCGAACGATGAGGCAGAGACTGCTCTGGAAGCTGCTGGTTGGGCATATCGTTCCGATTTTTGCGATTATTGCCTACCTTGTCTGGCGCGCCATCGACCGGCTGGCCGCAGATTACCTGAAGGAGCTGGAAGTCCATTTCCATGTCTCGCCGGTTGACCTGCACCGGCAATTTCTTGAAGCTGTCCATCATAAACTGTTCTGGGGAGTCCTGATAGCACTGACCCTGACTCTGTTTTTTACCTACCTGTTAACCAGCTGGGTGCTTCGTCCTCTGCTGCAGATCACCGCTGTCACCAAAAAAGTTGCCGACGGCAACTATTCCGAAAGGATTAAAGCAGTATCCCGCTATGAGGGGGGTCAGCTTGCCGACGCCTTTAATCATATGGCCGATAACCTTGAGAAGGTCGAGCGGTTGCGCAAGAACATGGTTGCGGACATCTCTCATGAACTGCGTACCCCTTTGACCAATCTGCGTGGTTATCTGGAGGGACTGAGTGATTCCGTCATACCGCCATCCCCGGAAACGTTCCGGATGCTTGAACAGGAAGTCCTGCGTCTGGTAAGTTTGGTAGAGGATCTTCAGCAACTGGCAAAAGCCGATGCCGCCGAGGCGTTTCTCGATTTCCAGGAGCTTTCCCTCCATGAACTGCTTGCCCAGATCATGGACCTGTACCGGCCGAACTTCCAGGATAAGGAGATTAACGTGCAATGGCAGCTCGAACCGGATAGCGATGCTGTAACGGCAGACCGGGACAAGCTGCTGCAGGCGATTCGCAACTTGGCTGACAACGCCTGGAAATATACTCCGCGCCGGGGAATCGTGACAATTTCAACTCAGCGTACCGCAGACGGCATTAAGACCGTCTTCGCCAACAGCGGTGCGGTTATTGCGGCAGATGATATTCCGTATCTGTTCGAACGGTTTTTCCGGGGGGATCGTTCCCGCTCCCGGGACGCCGGGGGCGCGGGAATCGGCCTGGCAATCGTTAAGGAGCTTATCGAGGCTCACGGCGGCACCGTAGGTGTGGAAAGCGACGAGAATGGTACGCGCGTCTGGTTCAGCCTTCCTTAAGCGGAAGGATAAAACAAGATTCTTCCACCTATTCTTCTCTGTACCCTCATCTCTCAACGTTCATCTGATTCTTTACCAAATCTTTACATGACATTATACATTTCCTTGCTACAGTACATCAGGAACTTATACGGGCTTCATCTGCAGCTGATATCACATACACATTGGAGAAACTGATGAGCAAGATACTCTTTGTAACAGCCCCGTATCACTGCTGGGGAGTGCAGGTTGTCGGCAAATGGCCCCCACTGCATCTGGCCTATCTCGCCGGGGCAGCACTTGAAGCGGGACACGAAGCCCGCATATTTGACGCCATGAACAAAGAGCTCACGTTCGATGATATCAGGCAGGAGATAGAACGATTCCACCCGGATTACGTCATGACCCTGGATTATCTCCCGGTCACCGGCGCCATCAGCACCGCTACGGTCCCCGACGCCCTCAAGATTCTGGATGTTGCCAAAGAGGTAAATCCGGCCATTGTCACCCTGCTGGGCGGCCCCCATCCCACGTTCATGTTTAATGAAATCCTCGAAGACGACAAAAACCACGTGGATTACATCATTAAGGGAGAACCGGAGCAGACCTTGAAACAACTGCTTGCCGCGATCCCGGAGGGGAAAGGGAAAAAAGTGAAGGGGGTCGCGTATCTGGAGGGTGGTGAGGTCGTTTCAAATGCCAATCAACCTCACATTGTCGAATTGGACGCCCTGATTCCGGCGTGGCATCTGCTGGACTGGGATGACTACCAATACCTTGTCGAGCCTCGCGGCAGAATGGCTTCCATCCTGACCTCCCGCGGCTGTGACATGGCCTGCGCCTTTTGCAGCCAGCGGATGTTCTGGCGTGAGGACTGGCGCTGCCGGAAACCGGAAAAGGTCATCGAAGAAATGGCCCATCTTATCGAAACCTATAATATAAGCTTTTTCACGTTGATCGACGCCTACCCTACAAAACACCGGGACCGATGGGAACTGTTTCTGGACCTGCTGATCGAGCGGAAGTTCGGAGTGTATCTGCTCATCGAAACCAGGGTGGAAGATATCATCAGGGATGCGGACATCCTGCACAAATATCGGGAGGCCGGAATCATCCACATTTACATCGGTGCGGAGAGTGCCGATAAGGACACCTTGAACAGCCTGAACAAAGGGACCAGTTTCGAGCAGAACAAGCAGGCATTGGATCTCTGCCGCGAGAACGGCATCATTACGGAAGCGTCGTTCATGATAGGCTTTCCGAATGAAACCTGGGAGTCCATACAAAACAACATCGACTCGGCCATCTACCTGAATCCGGACATTGCCGTATTTCCCGTGGTGACTCCGATGCCGTTCACGCCGATACACGCGGAGATGAAGGATCGCATCAGGGTATGGGACTATTCGAAATACAACCTGGTGACCCCGATTATTGAACCTTTCGAGATGACCATGGACGAGATAACCCAGGCGCTCGGCACCTGCTATATGCAATTTTACGGTAATAAGGTTCAGGAAATTGTCGCGCTTGAAGACGGCTTCAAAAGGAGGT
The DNA here is from genome assembly GCA_009886055.1 of Geobacter sp. Classification (GTDB taxonomy): domain Bacteria; phylum Desulfobacterota; class Desulfuromonadia; order Geobacterales; family Pseudopelobacteraceae; genus JACRCG01. The sequence goes on from VFJM01000428.1 coordinate 5,104, forward strand.
ACATGCTCAGCGCATTCAAACTCATGATGAAAGACCACGGAAAATCTTTTGATTTCGCCGGTTCCGAAATGCCGATGCATTTTACCACTGACGCTTTTAAGAGTTATTGATTCGATAGTGAAACATGCAGGTTGAAGGTACGGCAGGGAGTTGAACCGCCGGGGGAATATCCTCCGGCGGTTCTCATTTTAAGGCATGTGGATGATCAGTGTCGCATGCGCATCATACCGGAGATGGCGCCGCTGAAAAAGGCGATCAGCCAGCAGGTGTAGATACTCAGGCTGACTCGATGGAACACGCGGTTGATCGTTTCGGTTTTGTGAGCCAGAGAGGCGATCAGCGCCAGCATAAAATGGAAGGCCATCCCGCCCAGCGAGGCGATGCCGGTGATGTTGTGCCATTCGGGAGCCTTGCCGTACGTCAGGGCGAACAGATTCATCTGATGGGTACCAAGGTAGTCGCATAGGAGGCCGATGCCGAATATGACCAGATGCTTCCGGTGCAGCCCCTGTTTCCGTCCACTGAATACGGCCCACGAGTAGAATACCAGGGCCAGGTTCATCCAGATTACCGCTTGTAGCAGCATATATACATCCTCGTGCTCTTGAAAAATGTCAGTTCCAGTACATCGCACTGAGTTTACATACGTGCCGTTCAAAATACCAACGTACTAGGAAAAAAGTAAAACGGCCAATAAAAAGGACAGGAGAATGCCAGTGAGAAAACAGCACATTACTTCAAGTCATAGCAGCGGGAGCTATTTTGTCATAACCTCTTCTCCTGGAGACTTTGACTCAGCCGATACAAGCTCGACCGTTACCGTGCCGAACGCAACCGATGTGACAATTTTTACCGGAACCTTATAAACATCATCAGTCATCCAAATCAGGATATCTCCCGTGCGCCTGAAGATGCCGGCACTCTTCTGAAGCGGCTGGACAACGAGGGTGTCGACCTTTGTGAAGTTCGGCAGAAGCACCGTCTCCCGGCGCAGGATTTCAACCGGCACGTCTGCATAGGATTCGCTGTCGAATATATGGAGTGTTTCCGTCTTTCCGACCTGCAGCTCCCTGTTTCTGAGGAAATAGATTCCTGACAGGGTGTCGAGCACTTCGTCGGTTGGCACTGCCACCGTCTGGTATCGCCCTCCCATGTTGTCAACCCAGGACACCCTTTTTTTCCGCAGATTGATGGTGAACCCCTCGTCACTCCTGAAAGAGCCTTCCAACTGCTTGATCGTCGTCAAAATAAATTTGCCGTCGATATGCCGGGTAACGACAATATCATCGACAGGATAGAAATTTGAGATGACGGCATTTGATCTGACTCTCAGCGTGAGCCGGATTTCGCCATTCTCGTTTTTGGCCTCCAGTTCGGCGCTTCCTATCGGCAAGCCGAGCATGCTGATCAGATACGTCAGTTTTTCGCTTTTCGTCAACAGGAAGTTACTGGCGGTACCCAGCAGGGGGAGGTTTGCAGTTGCCGATTGGCGTGCACCGTCAGGAGGATTTATGCCGGTCGCATCACTACTCCGAATATATGAGCCGGTCTTGTCTGCCCCGATAACAGCGGAGTCAGCCGGTTCCGGCGAGGGGGGCTGTTCAGGGTTTGATGGTGGTGGTGGACTGGAATTGTGTCCCCTGGCGGAATCAGGACTTTTCTCAAATGGTACATCTTCCCCAACGTAGCCGCTGTCGCCGCTTTTCAGCTTTTTGGGACTCACTGATGAGGCGGATTTTGCCAAGTCAACCACGACCACCTGTGACTGGACAATGGGTGTGGTGAAGTCATAGGTTCCGAACATCCGCAACGCATAAACAATGAGGATATGTGTGAGCACGGATAATGCAAGGCAGAGTACGATCAGGCGGGTTTTGCTAAAGAGTGTCGTCATGTCGTGGCTTTATCAACCATAGATGCAACCAGCCTTCGGGATGAATCGGGTTTGGCTCAGGATGTCTAAACAGCACTGGACATGTAGCCTGGCAGGTGATCCATTATAAATAATCACACTTTTTTATTGCAAGATATCGTCATTGCAGACGATTATATAGCATAAAACGATGTGGTTACAAGTCAAACGACGGTAATAGCTAATAATACCTGATAGTTGTATCGTTAGTTTCTCGTAACTGGTACTCCATGTATGTTTTATGACTGAATCCCGGATTCTAACTGATGAAACAGTGGCGCAGTCTTACTATATCGATTAAACAACCCTAAACAGAGGATATCGTTTTGAGACCGATTACACTCCAGCCAAACAGATTGTCACTAATGAAAATTATGATAGTGGGTGTGATGCTTACGACATCACCGGCTCAGGGTATGGTCTATATGTGGCGCGATTCTGCCGGTATTGCCCATTACACCAATAAAGAGTACGATGTGCCGGCTCGCTATAAAGCGAAAGCAAAGGTACTTTATCCTGAAGCGTCAGATTCCGGGACGGTGCAGCCGGGTACTGCCAATGCTCAGGCAGTCTCGGCCGCGCAACCGCCGGCTATTGCCAATCAGAATGCAGGGTCGGAAGGTCAGCCTGTTACACGTTCAGCCGCACCAGTTACACAAATAAAAAGTACCCCGCCAACAACTCCGGAGCGGAGAGGCAGGAGGCAGAGGGTGAGGAGCGCGAACGAGGATGAATAGCAGCCCCCATAATAGAAAGAGCTGTAATTTACTAACTTCAACTATCGTACCGGTGAGTTACAAAACGTCATGAAAAAACTGCTCCTATTCATATGTCTGGCTGTCATCTGCTATCTGGCGTACATCGGCATTTCGTTAGCGCTGATGCCGCCGGTTTCCGAGCTGGCCAGCAAAAAGTACAGCACCACCATTCAGGTCAAGGATTGGCAGGGTGACTACCATCCCTTTGTGGTCGGGCCGAAGAACCGCTACTGGACGCCGTCAGGGCGCATCCCGTCCGAGATGAAATGGGCGGTAATCCTGGCGGAGGACGCCAATTTCTACTCTCATGAAGGCTTTGATGTCAAAGCCATCAAGAATGCCATCAAGTATGATCTGGAGAAGAAGAGCCTCAAACGGGGCGCCTCGACCATTACCCAGCAGACCGCCAAGAACCTGTATCTTTCCCGCGAGAAGTCGGTCACCCGCAAGCTTAAAGAGATCTATCTGGCCTACCGGATGGAGCAGGAGTTGACCAAGGGGCGTATTATCGAGTTGTATCTGAACGTGGTTGAACTGGGACCGATGGTGTACGGTATCGGACACGGGGCACAGTATTATTTCGGCAAGCCGGCTTCGGAGCTGACGCCGCGTGAGTGTGCCTTTCTGGCCGCCATGCTCCCCGGCCCGCGATTGGCCTACAACCCCTACAAGAACCTCGGCAAGGTACTGAAGCGTTCCGACATGATCCTGCGCCTGCTGAGCCAGAAGGGTGTTCTGGGTGAGGCGGAGTATCAGGCGGCTCTGGCAGAGTCGCCCAATATAGGCCGGCTGCAGAAGAAGATTGACGAGGTTATCAGCACCCCACCGGTCTTTACGTCGCCGTCATCGGCCAGGGAAGATCTGGTCGAAAAAGCGGTGGAGGCTGGAGGGGAAAAGAAGGAAGAACCTGTTGCTGCCGTACCTCCGCAACCCGGAGATACGGCCCCGACAAATCCACAAGAAAGTCAGAATGACAAAAAATGACCAAAAATACAGACCTAAAAAACCTCACGCTTCCCGCTCTGGAGCAGTTTCTCCAGGGGCAGGGGAAAGAGCGCTTCCGCGCCCTCCAAGTATTCAAGTGGATCTATCAGCAGGATGCCCACAGCTTTGAGGAGATGACCAACATCTCCAAAGCGCTTCGCAAGGAATTGGACGAAACGGCATTCATAAGCAACCTCGAACCGGAAACAATCGAGGAGGGGAGCGACGGGACGCGAAAATACCTCTTCAGCCTTGGTGACGGCAATGCGGTCGAATCGGTGCTGATCCCGATTGAGGGGCGCAATACGCTCTGCATTTCCTCGCAGGTCGGTTGCGCAATGGCGTGCGAGTTCTGTCTGACCGGGACATTCAAGTTGACCCGCAACCTGACGACGGCGGAGATCGTTAACCAGATCATGGCTGTCAAGCGGGATCTGATCAGGAATCCACCCGCCATACAGTCAGGCGGAGGGCAACTTCTTGAGAGTGACGATGACGACAGTGATGACGGCAGTCCTGAGTCGCCGGCAGCTATCCGCAATATCGTGCTGATGGGAATGGGTGAGCCGCTCCACAATCTGGATAGCGTCATCCCGGCGATTCAGATCATGATCGACGGCAACGGGCTGCAGCTCTCCAACCGGCGGGTGACCGTCTCCACCTGCGGGCTGGTGCCGGAGATGGGGCGGCTGGGGCGCGAGATTCCGAACGTCAACCTGGCGGTGTCGCTGAATGCCACGACAGACGAACTCCGGAACCGGATCATGCCGGTGAACCGGAGCTATCCACTCAAAGCGCTTTTGAAAGCGTGCAAAGAGTTTCCGCTACCGGGGCGCCGCAAGGTCACCTTCGAATATGTCATGCTGGGGGGGGTGAATGATTCGCTGGATGACGCAAAAAGGCTGCTGAAGCTGATCAGCGACATTCCGAACAAGGTCAACCTGATCCCGTTCAACGAACATGAAGGGTGCGATTTCAAGGCACCTTCCAGAGCGGCTATCGATGCCTTTCACAAGTATCTGATCGACAGGCACGTGACGGTTATTACCCGTGACAGCCGGGGCGGGGATATTTCGGCGGCGTGCGGCCAGTTGAAGGGTAAGCTGGATAAACAAAAGGCCGTCTGAAACAGGAAACTGATAAAGAAACGTCCTATAAACAAAGACCTCCGGAGCTGTACAGCCTCGGAGGTCTTTGTTTATTACGTCATGTTCGGAGCGATTACGCCTGCGGGCGCCGTGAACGGTACTCGATCACCGGCTCGTGCCGGGAAGCAGGTGCGCTGCGTGGGGCACTCCCGGCCGGTTTTGCCGATTTACTCCAGGATTTTGCCTGGCCGTCACGCCCGCCGGCTGGTTTGCCGAAGCGTCCAGCAGGTCCGCCGGGGCCGCTTTTCCTTGGTCCGCCGCTGCGACCTGCCGGTTTCCTGATGGAGGTTGACGGCTCATGCCCGGCGATCTGCAGCTCAGGCAGTTTCTTCCCGATGAAGCGCTCAATGCGCTCCAGGTAATTGCGCTCACCAGCCGATGCAAATGAAATGGCGATTCCCGTTGCTCCGGCGCGGCCGGTGCGGCCGATGCGGTGGACGTAGTCTTCGGCAAAGCGCGGCAGGTCGAAGTTGATAACATGGCTGACGCCGTTTACGTCCAAACCGCGGGCGGCGACGTCGGTGGCTACCAGCAGACGGATACCGCCGCGGCGCATACGGTCGATGGTCTTGTTGCGGGCCATCTGGGTCATGTCGCCATGCAGCGCTGCTGCAGGGAAGCCGTTGCGGGAGAGTTCACGGGACAGCTCGTCGGCGTCGCGTTTGGTGGCAGAGAAAATGATGGCACGGGTCAGTTCTGAATCGCTGACCAGGTGATTGAGGAGCTCTTTCTTGTGATTCAGGTTGTCGGTAACGTGCAGACGCTGTTCGATGAGTGCGTGCGATGAGGTGCTGACAGCCAGCTGAATCCGCTTCGGTTCACGCATCATCTTTTCGGCCAGTCGTGCGATGTCACCTTCCATGGTGGCGGTGAACATCAGGGTCTGGCGGTCGGAAGGAGTGCGCTCAACGATCTTGTTGATGTCTTCGCTGAATCCCATGTCGAGCATGCGGTCGGCTTCATCAAGAACCAGCAGTTCCAGACGGTCGAGGCGGATGCTGCCGCGCTCAATGTGGTCTACGAGGCGTCCGGGGGTGGCGACAATGATGTCAACCGGTGCGGAGAGCAGGCGCAGCTGCTCGCGGTACGGCATGCCGCCCAGGAGCGTACCGCAGCGGGGACGGATACCGCGACCGTAGTTGCGGGCAGACTCCATAACCTGGCCGGCAAGTTCGCGGGTCGGTGCCAGAACGAGCACACGTGGCCCTTTGCCCGGCAGTGTCGATTTTTTCGTCAGGAGTTCCAGTGCCGGCAGTACGAAAGCGGCGGTCTTGCCGGTACCGGTCTGGGCGGTGGCGATCAGGTCATGTCCTGCCAATACCAGCGGTATTGATTGTTCCTGGATGGGGGTAGGGGTAGTGTAGCCGCAGGCGGTAATCGCCGAGAGGATGGCCGGGTTAAGGCCCAGTTCTTCAAACGTCATGTTAATTCCTTTTCTGGGAGCGGTGTAAAGATAAAAGCGCACACGAACCGAGGAATCAAGCAGATGACTCCGGGAAAGGTAAAGGCAGCTTCGTGCGGGCAGACAATAAATCTTCGCCTGCCGTACGGTCTGCTTGTTTCAATCGGGATTGAAGGTACAGGGGGGGCAGAATGCGATGATCAAAGGAGAAACAACGGACACCATACCGCTGCTTCATGTGGTACAACAATTAACCATCATAGATGCTTTGCTTTTTTAAAGCAAGCATTAAATTAACGCCCGGTGTGTTGATTGCGTTTATGCCTGATTCTGCCCTTGTACATTGATCCTTCATCGTGGTAACGTCGCCTGTGTTATTATCAAGACGGAACAGGGAGTACATCTCGTGTCAAAACAGTTCGTCAGTGGGATAAAAGACCGTGATCCGGTCAATGCCGTATTTCTGGTCAAGGATAAGATTCTGGCCATGGCCAAGAACGGCAAGCCATATATGAACCTGCGCCTGATGGATAAGAGCGGAGATATCGAAGCCAAGGTGTGGGACAATACGGAGCTGCTCGACAAGCAGTTCGACAAGGACGATTTCGTCAAAGTGCGGGGCAAGGCCTCGGTCTACATGAACAAAATGCAGGTCGTCATTGCAGAAATCGCCAAGGTGTCCGAGGAACAGGTCGTGCTGGCCGATTTTCTCCCCGTGTCGCCGCGTGACGGCGCCGAGATGCGGCAGGAATTGACCGACACGGTTGCCGCGCTTGGCAACCCGCATCTCCGCGGCTTGATGGAGGCCTTTCTGGATGATGAACCGTTTATGGGACTGTACTGCCAGGCACCGGCCGCCAAGGGGATGCATCACGTCTATCTCGGGGGGCTGCTGGAGCATTCACTCTCGCTGGTCAAGTTGGTAAAGAGCATAGTGCCGCTGTATGGCGGGATCAATGAGGATCTGCTGACCGTCGGGGCGCTGCTGCATGATGTCGGCAAGATCTACGAGATGAGTTTTGAGCGGGCCTTTGATTATACCGATGCGGGTAAACTGCTGGGGCATATTACGATCGGCGTGGAGCTGGTGGATGAAAAGATCCGCCTGGTGGATGGCTTCCCGCGTGAGCTGGCTCTGCTCCTCAAGCATATGCTCCTTTCCCACCATGGCCAGTACGAATACGGATCTCCCAAGCGTCCCAAGACGATTGAAGCGACGATCCTCAATTATCTGGATGATATGGACTCGAAGATCAACGGTATACAGGCCCACATCGCCAAAGAAACCGCATCGACGTCACGCTGGACCGCGCATCACCGGCTGTATGACCGCTATTTCTTCAAGAGCAACGGAATGGGCGGGGAGATTGATGAGGAGCAGGAGGTGGAGTGTGTGCAGGATGACAGTTGTCAGGCGGCTCCGCCGGAGCCGGTCGCGGATACCGGGAAGCCCGCGGAGCGGCAGTCGTTCAACAATCAGCCGCTCAAGGCGCTGGAAAATCTGAAACTGTTTTAGTATGTAGGGGGCTGTTATTTCAGCCCCTTTTCATTTCTATCTGTAACTCCGAAATCTTTTTCCTCAACGTATTCCGGTTGATGCCTAGTACATCGGCAGCTTTTACCTGATTCCAGCGGCATTTCTCCAGCACCAGGCGAATCAGGGGGCGTTCAACCTGTTCCAGCACCATGGCATAAATATCCCCCTTTTCAAGCCCCTCTATCCCGTTCAGACAGGAGCGCAGCTTCAGGCCGATCAACTCTTCCAGAGAAGTTTCCTGCGTTCCGGCCTGCGAAACCTCCCGCACCGGGAGCAGTCCCCCGAAATCAAGTGCTGTCAGCAGCGGATCGTTTGACAGTATCACGGCCCTTTTGATAGCATTTTCAAGCTCCCGCACATTACCGGGCCAGGAATAAGACTTGAGGAGCGCCAGCGCGTCATCCGACAGCCGTTTGGGGGAAACCGACATCTCCGTGCAGGAGCGTGACAGGAAGTAGTCGGCCAGATCGGGGATATCGTCGCGGCGTTCACGAAGCGGGGCGAGTGTGATCGGCACAACATTCAGCCGGTAGTAAAGATCTTCGCGGAACTCCTTCTGCCGCACTTTTTCGACCAGCGACTGGTTTGTCGCGGCGACAATCCTGACATCCACCGGAATGTTCTGGTTCCCCCCGACCCGGGTCACCTCCTGCTCCTGCAGAACACGCAGAATCTTGGCCTGCAGATCCAGCGGCATATCTCCGATCTCATCCAGAAAGAGGGTGCCGTGATCGGCCTGTTCGAACTTTCCCTGTTTCCGTTCGCCGGCGCCTGTGAAGGCCCCTTTCTCCGAGCCGAACAGCTCGCTCTCTAACAGGTCACGAGGTATCGCGGCGCAGTTGATCGCAACGAACGGTTTCCCGAGACGCCCCGAATTGAAGTGGACGGCCCTCGCCACCAGCTCCTTTCCGGTGCCGGACTCCCCCTGGATTAAAATGGTGACATCGCTTACTGCCACCTTGCCGATCGTTTTGTAGACCTCCTGCATGACCGCCGAATTGCCGACGATGTTTTTCTCGACCTGATAGCGATCTTTCAGTTCCTGTTTGAGGGTGACCACCTGCCCGGCAATGTCGCGAGCTCTCGATACCTTTTCGATGATGGCATCAATTACGTCCAGGTCGAACGGCTTGGTGATGTAGTCGTATGCACCCCGCTTCATCGCTTCTACCGCATTTTTCATGCTGGCTTCGGCCGTCATGATGACCACCAGCAGATCGCTGTTCAGCTCACGGACTTTATCCAGGAGGTCAAGTCCGGTGATACCGGGCATCTTGATATCGAGGATGGCCAGATCATAGCGGTTGTCCTTGATCAGTTCCAGCGCCTGCCGGCCGTCATGCGCCAGATCCACGCTGAAACCTTTCTGCTTGAGCGCCTTTGAAAGCACCCAGCGGATACTCTCTTCGTCATCGGCTACCAGTATTCTGTTAAGCGGCATAGGGTACCTCGGTTATGTAGGGGCGTGGCCTTGGCCCGCCCCGTTGATACTGATTTTGCAACAGGGCGGGCCAAGGCCGCGCCCCTACGGGTTATTATCGTACCAGCGGCAGCAGTACCGTAAATTTTGTTCCGTGCCCCGGATCTGATTCGGCCTTGATCATGCCGCGATGCTCCGAGACGATCTTGTGGCAGATCGTCAATCCCAGACCGGTGCCACCCGATTTGGTGCTGAAAAACGGTGTCCAGATGTTTTCCAGATCCTCCTGCGGAATACCGGGGCCATCGTCACCCACTTCGATGGCAACCATTCGTGACTGCCGCTCGTTCTGTGTCATACGGTAATCGGAAAGCACCCTGCTTGACACGGTCAGGCGGCCGCCAACACCCATTGCATCGATCGCGTTACGGATCAGGTTCAGGAACAACCGGGTCAGCATCTCCTCATCGGCCATGATGTCCGGGATGCTGGGGTCGAAATGCTGGATGAAAGCGATCTCCCGGTCGGATGCCGCCTGTTTCTGCAGCAGCAGAATATCCCCCAGGATCTTGTGCAGATTGACCGGAGCGAGTTTGAGCGCCCGAGGGGAAGCCAGTTCCAGCAGTTCGCGGATAATATGGTCGATGCGCTCGGTTTCACGGATCATGACCCGTGTATATTCGAGCATCCCGCTCTCCGGCTTAAACTCCCGCTCCAGAAGCTGGGCAGCACCTTTAATCCCCCCCAGCGGATTTTTAACCTCATGGGCAAGTCCCGCGGCCAGGGTGCCCAGCGTGGAAAGGCGGTCAGCCTGACGTACGGCCGCCTCCAGTTCACGGATATAGGTGATGTCTTTAAGTGTCAGTATCGCACCGATATTCTCTCCGCTCCCCTCAACCAACGGATAGCAGGTAACGGCAACCGGCGTAATCCTCCCCGTTGAGCGGACAACGACATTTTCATGATCCGAGATGGTGATGCCGGTTCGCATGGTTTTTGCCAGCATCTCGATCAGGGTCGTCTCAAGGGTAAACAGTTTTTCGAACTCCGCTCCTAAAGCCTGCTTCTGCGAGAACCCGGTGATCTGCTCCGCCGCGGGATTGCACAGGGTAATCCGGCCGTTGCTCCCGACAACGATAACACCATCCCCGACGCTGTCGATTACGGTGGCGTAGTAGTCATCTCGTTTTTTCTGCTGCTGTTCACTCTGCATCAGTGTCTGGAACATGTCCCGGATGGTCGGGTATGCTCCGAATCCTTTCAGTCAATCTTCGTATTTCCTGAAGCGATCCTGCTGAATTGGCTGTCCGGCGGATCTCCGAAGCACCGGTAAACCCTTTGGCATACCAGCCGATATGTTTTTTGATCTCCCGGACGGCAACCGCTTCGCCCCGATCCTCAATAAAAAGGTTCAGATGCTCTTCAATGATATCGGCCCGCTCTGCGGTGCTGACCGGCGTGTAGGTGCCGGACTGTTCCAGTTCCAGGACCTGTCTGAAAATCCAGGGGTTGCCGAGTGCTCCGCGGGCAATCATGATGCCGTCACAGCCGGTTTCTCCCAGCATCCGGTGGCAATCGTCAGGCGTGAAAAGATCGCCGCTTCCCAATACGGGAATGGAAAGCGCCTCTTTCATCTCCTTAAGCTGGCTCCAGTCGGCCTGGCCGGAAAACATCAGAGTCCGGCTGCGGGGGTGGAGGGTCACGGCATCACACCCTTCGGCCTCCGCGATGCGCCCAACTTCCTGAAAGACATTGTCGCCGCAGTGCCAGCCGGAACGGATCTTGATCGTCAGCGGCAGTGTGGTTGCCGCGCGTACCGCACGAACGATGGCGGCGATTTTGAGCGGTTCCTGCAGCAGGGCACTCCCGGCGCCGGTCCCGACCACCTTGCGCACCGGGCACCCCATGTTGATGTCAAGGAGGTCGCCGTACCCCTCCACCATGCGCGCCGCTTCGGCGAGGTCGTACGGTTTGTCGCCGAACAGCTGGATGCCGAGCGGCCGGTCCTCGGGAGAGCTCTTCAGGAGGGCCAGCGTCTTGACCCCTTCGCGCACCAATCCGTTGACACTGACCATCTCGGTATAGGCCAGTGAAGCTCCGGACTTTCGACAGATCAGACGAAACGGCAGATTTGTAATTCCCGCCAGAGGTGCAAGCACGACGTTGTGCTGGAGGACGAGAGAGCCAATAGTTAATGGTTTTAGCATGATACACACTGACGATACGAACCGGGAGGTAGGAAAACGATCTATATTTGCCTAAATTTTGGGCATAGTAGCACAGCCGGGATAAATGGCAAGGGCAAATAACAGATTTTTATTGCCAACCGGTTGATTTCCGTTTTTAATACAGATAACTCATGCTGTTTGTACAAGGAGAACTGCGATGTTTGGAATCGGCATGCCGGAAATGATTATTATCCTCGTGATCGCCCTGATCGTCATTGGTCCGCATAAACTGCCGGAACTGGCCAAGTCACTGGGAAAGGGGCTGGCAGAGTTCAAGAAGGCTTCAGAAGGGTTTCAGCGCTCCGTTCAGGAAGAAGCCAACAAATCTGAAGAGGGCATAAAAGAGCCGGCGCCTCAGGTAAAAGCCGCTTCGGCCACGGTAGAACCGGTTGCACCGGGTGGGGCGGCACAGCCGCAGCCGGCTGAAAAGAAAGAAACGCCCCACGCCTGATATCTGCGTCAAAACTGGGTACTTAAACGACGAGAGCCGGGATATCCCGGCTCTCGTTCTGCTTTATCACTCTTCAATCGGGATCATTTCACCGGAATGTTGATCTGCTTCGGTTTCGTTTCTTCTTTTTTGGGGAGTGTAATCGTCAGTACCCCCTGTTCACATTTTGCCTCGACCTTCTCCTGGGCTACCGTGGTCGGCAGGCTGAAGCTGCGCTGGAACGTGCCGAAATACCTCTCTATGCGATGGTAGTTCTCTTTTTTCACCTCATCTTCGTGCTTGCGTTCTCCTTTCAGAATCAGGGTGCTGTCCTCGATGCGAACTTCAATATCCTTCTGGTCTACATCGGGAAGCTCGGCTTTAATGATGATTGAATCGGCTGTTTCATAAATATCGACCGCAGGCTGCCAGAGCCCCTCTTTGATGTCTTCACTGGGGAGATCGTGATTCCAGGAAAGATTGAGGAGCCGGTTCATCTGGTCCTGCATGGTGCGTAACTCCCGGAGCGGGTCGTACTTTACAAGTGCCATGACTATATCCTCCTTTGACTGGCTGTGGTCAGCGCGTTGGGAATTGATTTCGTTGCCGCATGTATCCTGTTTGTCATGGCTGGATTGGTACACTGTTATTGAACAGCATAATCACGATTTGTGAATTGTCAAGAGTATCCCGTGCCACACGTATCCCGCAAGAACTCAAGACTTTTCAGCTTTCTCGCGGAGTGGGTGGACAGCGACTCGTCCAGCAGGATACCAGTCTGTTGGAGCGTCTCTTCAACAAATCCCGCCTGCCCGAAACGGCTGGTAGCCAGGCAGGAGTTCAGGTACTGCAGAGTGGACGATGTAATCTGACGGCCGGTTGCGGCACAGAAACGGCAGACCAGTTCCCCCCCCTGCTGCATGAGCGCGCCACGTTCGTCAAAAACCGAGCCGCA
>VFJM01000220.1 GCA_009886055.1 Geobacter sp.
CGCTTGATAGCAGCTCGGCATGGCCGAATTCGCGTTTTCCGGCCGGCACGACCTCGCCGCCGAAATGGCGACTCATCAGCTGCATGCCGTAGCAGATCCCAAGCACCGGTACCCCCAGCTCGAACAGTTCCTCCGCAACGGAGGGAGCACCCTCGTCATAGACCGAGCAGGGACCGCCCGAAAGAATGATCCCGCGTGGCGCAAAGGCCCGTATCGCGGCCAAATCCATATCAAAGGGGTGAAGTTCGCAATAGACATGGGCTTCCCGGACCCGGCGGGCGATCAACTGGGTGTACTGGGAACCGAAGTCGAGAATCAGGATTTTCTGGCTGTGGATATCAGGCATAAGTATAACCTTTGGTTGATTTGTTATTATGCAACTAACTGTAAATTTGGATAACAGGAGGGTAATATATTTAAGGAAAAAGACAATCTAGATCTTGTTTGTCTACAGTCATTTATACCATTTTGATTTTGCTGTCAACCATTGAAAAAGACTACGACGAGAAATGCCCCGGTCAGATGACCCGGGGCATTTCCGTTCAAAGGTTTATTGGTTGCCCACTCGGTAGTTAGGCGCTTCTTTGGTAATGGTAACGTCATGGACATGGGATTCTTTGAGCCCGGCACCGGTGATACGGATAAAGCGCCCCTTATCCTGCAGCTCCTTGATGCTTCCACAACCGGTATACCCCATTCCGGAACGGAGTCCTCCGAGCAGTTGGTGGATGTTGGCCGAGAGTGGCCCACGCAGCGGGACCATCCCTTCGATCCCCTCCGGAACCAGCTTGACGTCCTCACCGACATCGGACTGAAAATAGCGATCCTTGCTGCCGTCTTTCATAGCCCCGATCGAACCCATGCCGCGATAACTCTTGTAGGTACGTCCCTGGTAGAGAACCGTATCGCCTGGTGACTCCTCGGTGCCGGCAAACAGTGAACCGATCATGATACAGTCGGCGCCGGCCGTTACGGCCTTGGGAAGATCTCCGGAATATTTGATGCCACCGTCGGCAATAACAGGAACTCCATATTTGTGAGCCATACGGGCACATTCATGAATTGCGGTAATCTGGGGGACTCCGACACCGGCCACGATGCGGGTCGTACAGATCGAGCCGGGCCCGATACCGACTTTGATGCCGTCAGCTCCGGCTTTTATCAAAGCTTCAGCCGCCTCGGCAGTGGCAATGTTGCCGGCAATGATTTCCACACCCGGAAAGGTTGATTTGGCCCGCATCACAGCTTCAATAACCCCCTGGGAATGGCCATGGGCCGTATCAATCACGATCACGTCCACCCCGGCCCTGATCAGCGCCTCCATACGTGCTTCCATTTCATCGGTAGGCCCAACCGCGGCACCGGTCCTCAGTCGTCCCAGGCTGTCCTTGCAGGCAAAGGGATATTTCTTGACCTTCTCGATATCCTTGATGGTAATCAGCCCCTTAAGGAAACGGTCATTATCGACTACCAGCAGTTTTTCTACCCGGGTATGTTTGAGAATCTCCTTGGCCTGTTCCAGCGTTGTCCCGACCGCCACGGTCACCAGGTTGCGCTTGGTCATGCGGGCCGAGATCGGCAGATCGAAATCGGTCTCGAAGCGCAGGTCACGGTTGGTCAGAATACCCACCAGCTTGCCGTTGGACTTCGTGACCGGCACGCCGGAGATGCGATAGCGCTGCATGATATCAAGCGCTTCGCTGATTTTCTGCGTCGGGCGCATGGTGATCGGATCAACGATCATGCCCGACTCGCTCTTTTTCACCTTGTCGACTTCATACGCCTGAGCCTCGATCGAGAGGTTCTTGTGAATGATACCAAGGCCGCCCTCACGAGCCATACAGATGGCACTACGGGCTTCGGTAACCGTATCCATGGCCGCACTCACCAGCGGAATATTCAACGGGATGTTACGGGAAATTCGGGTTGCAAGGTTGGCATCGCGGGGGAGAATCAGTGAATGGGCTGGAACAAGCAGTACGTCATCGAAGGTCAACCCTTCGGTCAATTTGTCATAGTGCATGGACAACTCCTTGCTGATGATAATTTTAGAGAAGTTAGTACAGTGCACCGGTCAAGTCAAGGGAAATGGTCAGGATGTCATGTATACTTTACGGGGCAATGTGGTGAAGTTCAGACTGTGCTTAATGGCCTGTAAACAGCAAATCAAGCGCGGCAATAATTTCACCGCGCCGATGTTTAATGAACAAATATTCGTATTTCAGGACATTGCTATGGACTCCCGCCACCTGGCTGCGGAACCATCCTGACTTTGGTCCCCGTTATTTTATATCGTTCAAATTCACACATTAATCATCGCGGTATGAACTCTTCCCTGGAGGTAATCCGCCCGAGCGTTGCGACGATCAATCTGGCGGCATCTTCCAGATCGGTCAGAGAGAGCGTCTCGACCGGGGTATGCATATAGCGCAGCGGGATCTTGACCAGCGCCGTCGCGACACCGCCACGCGAAATCTGCATGACGTTGGCATCCGTGCCGGTAGCGCGGGGAGTAGCGGTCTGCTGGATCGCAATCTTTTCAGTCGAAGCCGTTTTCGACAACAGTTCAAACAGGTGCGGATTGATATTGGCACCACGGGCCAAAATCGGTCCTTTGCCCAGTGCAACCTCGCCATTGTGTTTCTTCTCCACGTCCGGTTGATCGGTGGCGAAATCGACCTCGACACAGATGCCGACATCCGGATTGACCGAGTAGCAGCTGGTTGTGCCCCCCCGCAGGCCAATTTCCTCCTGAACTGAAGAGACGCCATAGAGATCGACCGCCAGTTTTTTGCCGGAAGCGGCCACCTGTCGCAGCACCTCGGCAACTACAAAGCAGCCGGCCTTGTCATCGAATCCTCGTGAAGCGACCCGGTCACCGTGCAGGCGGGTAAAGGCGCTCTCAAAAGTCACCGCATCCCCTACCCTGACGAGCTTCTGCGCCTCCTTCTTGTCGCTTGCACCGATGTCAATATACTGTGATTCCAGCTTGACGACCGTTTCGCGATCCTTGGTGTCCATCAGATGAATCGGTTTTTTGCCGATCACCCCCGGCAGCGCTCCGTTTGCCGTGTGGACCGCAACCCGCTTGCCAGGTGTCAGATGGGCATCCACCCCGCCGACCGCAGCGAAATAGAGAAACCCGTGATCGTCGATGTACTTGATCTGGAGTCCGATCTCATCAGTGTGGCCGACGATCATCACTCGCGGAAGATTCTTCCCCTTACCGCTGATACGGGCAAAAACATTCCCCATGACATCGGTTGTCAGCTCGTCGCAAAACGGGGCAACGTAGTCGCGAAAAACACGCTGGGCCGGTTGTTCATAACCGGAGGGACTGGGGGCGTCAAGCAGTTGTTCAAGAAATTTAAGTGATTCTTTACGCATCGGTTACACCTCGTGAATGGAGTAGTGAAGATCAGAAATGATGGAGTACGTGACAGTCGAATCTTCTGTTTGAATCTTGAGTTCTTCCTTGTTGAGAGTGGCGTCCGGAACGGCCTGCATCTGCACCCCGCGCCGGGCCTGACTCTGCAGATTAACCCGTTTCATTCCCACTACATCCGACAGACGCGCCGGGTGACAATACACGGTCACGCACCCGCCGGGTTGTATATAACGGCAGAGAAGATCGGCATACAGCTGCGAACGGACCAGCTGTCCCAGTGCCGGATGCCAGCAACCGGCCAGTACACTTTCAGCATCAAGACCATGATCGGCCTGCAAACCGATTCTGATAACCGGAATGCCCGCCTGCATGGCACGCTGCAGAAGCAGCGTACAGAGAGACACACCGCGATCAAGAGATAGCGGAACGAATGTGCCGGCTGCATATCGCTGCGCCAACTCGGTTCCCTGCAGCACTACCGTCGGATAGATGCGCAGAAAATCGGCACCTGCTGCAATGACCTGCTCCAGAGAAGCGAGTGAGGAGAGTGGTGTGTCACCCGGCAGCCCCGGCATCAGCTGGGCTCCGACCTTAAGTCCTCCGTTTTTGATGCAGCGGATGGCGTTCATCGAATCTGCGGCAGAATGGCCACGTCCCGATGCCGCCAGGACAGTGTCGTCCATAGACTGCACCCCCAGTTCGATCGTGCGAACGCCCCTTTCTGACAGCCATGCGACACGATCGGCATCCATACAATCGGGACGAGTTGATATTCTGATCGAGTCAAGCGTGCCGACCTCCAGAAGCGGCTGCAGGGGGGCCAGCAGTTCCGCCTGGATTTCATCAGGAAGAGCGGTGAAGGTGCCGCCGAAAAAAGCGGCCTCCAGGGGGCGATCTCCTGCCGTCGACCGCCAGAGAGCAATCCTGTCACGTATCTGTCCGGCGGTGGGGAGAACACCGCTTGCTCCGGAAATTGCGCGTTGATCACAAAAAACACAGGTGTGCGGACACCCCTGATGACTGATGAAGAAGGGAACGGTGACCAACTTCACACGGGCTGCCTTCGCACAGAGTGCAGCGTATCGAGCGCCCCGGCAGCAGCAGCCTGCTGCGCAATCTTCTTTGATTTGCCCTGACCGGTGCCGACGACCGTATCGCCAACCAGAATCTGAAAGCTGAACAGGCGATCGTGCGGAGGACCGGATTCTTCTACCTGCCGGTATTCCGGCAGAGGATAGCCGTTTGATGAGAGGAATTCCTGCAGTTCACTCTTCGAGTCGCGCCCCAACACAAGCGACTCCGGGGCATCCGCCAGCTCTTCAAACAGCCGTCCGACCAGAGTGCGCGCTGCCTGAAGACCACCATCCCGGTACAACGCAGCAATCAGAGCCTCCAGAACATCGGCAAGAATCGAATCCTTCTCCCGGCCGGCTGTCTGTTCCTCCCCGCGCCCGAGCAGGAAAAAGTCCCCGATTCCCAACCTTCTCGCGCGATCAGCCAGCACATCCTGACCGGCCAGTCGAGAGCGCAGTTGCGACAGGGCGCCTTCATCCCAGTCAGGATACCGGATATACAGCATTTCAGCCAACAGCAGGCCCAATACCGCGTCGCCAAGAAATTCAAGTCGCTGGTAGTCGCCCCCGTCACTCCCGCTGACTTCATGCAGATAGGAGGGGTGAGTCAGGGCCTGAACAGGGAGGCTCCGATCATGGAACGTGTATGCCAGCAGCTGCTCAAGTTGTTGAACATTCGTCGTCATAGTTCACCTCAAAACCGTTAGACTATAGCCACGTGATCCGGTTTTGGCAACCGAAAGTCATTAGTAAGTTAGAAGTTATTTTCTGCGTTTTTTGCAGAGAATAGCTTCGTTAACGCACTTATCCTGTTTATCAGGGCCGAGCAAAGAAGAAGCGTGGGAATTTAAGTTGATAATTCAGGGTCTTTTACCTATAATTCCCCATTTACATTTACCGTAGAGCCGACTAAGCGGATCAGGGTGATGCACGTGGGCTATTTCATTACATTCGAAGGTGTTGAAGGGTGCGGTAAAACCACCCAGATCAAACTCCTGTCCGAGTTCCTCTCGGCTCGCGGGATACGGACTGTTCTGACACGCGAGCCGGGCGGCTGTCCGATTGCCGATAAAATCCGCGCAATCCTGCTGGACGCCGAAAACCAGGCGCTTTCTCCGCTCGCTGAGCTGATGCTGTATGCCGCAGCCAGAGCCCAGCATGTTACCGAGGTTATCTCTCCGGCTCTCGATGCCGGGAAAATAGTGCTTTGCGACCGTTTCTGCGATGCGACGGTGGCGTATCAGAGTTTCGGGCGGGGCATCGACCGGACTGTTATCGATGCCCTTAACCTTCACGCGTGTCAAGGGGTGTCACCCGACCTGACGGTTCTTGTCGATTGCGACCCGACTGTCGGTCTGGAGCGGGCACGCCGAAGAATCGAGGCAACCAGCGGCCCCCGCGAGGAGCGCTTTGAGCTGGAGGCGCTGCCGTTCCATCATCGGGTTCGCGCCGGCTACCAACAACTGGCGGCCGATGAACCGGACCGTTTTTTGATCATCAACGGCTCTGATACCATCGAAGAAATTTTTGCCGCAATTTCCGCCCAGATAGTAGCACGGATTCCGGAGGCGCTGCGTGCCGTTTGCTGATATCCTGGGGCATGACCGGATTATTGAGGTACTGAGGCGCTCTCTGCGGGGTGGAAAAACCGCGCATTCCTATCTGTTTGAGGGTGTGTCCGGATCTGGCCGAAAAAAAACGGCGCGGACGCTGATTCAGGCCCTTTTCTGCACAGCTCTGCCGGATGACGCCTGCGGTGTCTGTCCCTCATGCCGTAAAATTGACGGAGACAACCACCCTGATATCCATCTGATCGCGCCATTGCCGGATAAACGTGACATCAGTATCGAACAGTTACGCGAGATGCAGCACCTACTGTCGTTACGCCCCTACGAGGCACCTCGCAAAGCATGCATCATTGATCCGGCCGAACGGATGAGCGTAAGCGCCGCCAACTCGCTGCTGAAAACGCTGGAAGAGCCCCCCGGCAATGCCCTGATCATCCTGCTGACCGAAAATGCCGGGATGCTGCTGCCTACGGTCCGTTCGCGCTGTCAACTGATCCGGTTTGCGCCGCTTTCTCCGGAACACGTACAATCACTTCTTGAGCGGAGCGGCATGGCGCCTGAAACGGCCGCACTTGTCGCACCGATGTCGGGCGGCAGCCTGCAGAGAGCCCTGGAACTCGACAATGAATCACTGGTCGCGCGCCGCGAAGCGGTGTTGTCCCGAGTGAACCAGCTGAATATCAGCAAGATATCAACCGTTTTTGATGCTGCCGAGGAATTGTCCGGCAACCGGGATGCGACACTTGAGCTGCTTGACATGCTGCTCTCCTTCTTCCGGGATGCTGTTCATCTGGGTGCGGGGAGCGGAGATATAGTCAACCGCTCGGTCAGGCCGGCGATTGAATCAATAGCGACCAGACGATCATTTCCGCACAATCTGGAATTGCTGGAGCGCATCTATGAAACAAGACGCGACGTCCAGCGCAATGCGAATCCCAAGCTGGCTCTGGATCATTTATTTATGATCATGGCCGGCGGCGGCAGATAAAACGTCAATA
>VFJM01000245.1 GCA_009886055.1 Geobacter sp.
AAGACTCGTTCCACCCCAGCGGATTCCGGATTTAACATCAAACTCACCTCTGCGGGGGAAAGAATAAAACATGAACGCGATACTTGAAGTTATCCATGAAACTACCCCCAAAAGGAGGATGATTGACCATAAATCGTGTGACATAGAATCCTACTTTCTCATTATACGCGAAACGAGTGATTGTAAACGCAACTTCCAGACCATAAACACGGCCTCGCGAACAATTTTGCGGGACATTTTTGAACTTCCGGCGTGGCGATCAATAAAAACAATAGGGATTTCAGTGATTTTCAGCCCATTTTCCATACAACGGTAATTCATCTCTATCTGAAACGAGTAGCCATCTGAATTTACCGTAGCAAGATCAATAGACTCGAGGGCGGACCGCCGAAAGCATTTATATCCGCTTGTGCAGTCGCGCAGCTGTAAACCGGTAACCCACCGTGTATAGACACTTGCGAAATAGCTTAAGATCAAGCGCCTGATCGGCCAGTTGACGACACTGACTCCATTCAAATAGCGGGAACCGATAACGAGATCGCTCTCCTTGATTGCAGAGAGAAAAAGCGGCAACGTCCCCGGATCATGGGAAAAGTCCGCATCCATTTCCAGCACATAGTCCGCACCCATTGCGAGGGCAACCTTGAACCCTTCACGATATGCAGACCCCAGGCCAAGTTTTCCTGCTCTGTGCAGGACATGAATCCGACTGTTCCCGGACGCCAGGCCATCGATAATTTCACCTGTTCCATCAGGTGAATTATCATCAACAAAAAGAATCTGAATGTCGGCATGCTGAGTAAGAACGGAAGCGGCCAGACCGGCTACATTATCCCTTTCGTTATAGGTTGGTATGACTACGAGAGCTTTCAAAGATCATTTAACTCCCGGATATGAGATTTTAGCATTTTTATATAGCCTGCTCATCCAATTTTCGAGCAGCTGTTTTTTTTCAGAATCGACCAAATCCTTCTTTAATTTATCCTGAATTTCATCGAAAGGAACAAGCCGTGGGGCACGTTTCTCGGTAAGGCGGATAATATGAAAACCATAGATTGTTTCAACTATACCACTGGTTTCGCCGACTTTTAATTTAAGAATTGCTTCTTCAAATTCAGCAACAGTCTGGCCGGAGTGAAAATAGCCCAGATCACCCCCCTTGACCCGTGAGGGATCATCAGATTCAATTGAGGCAATTTCTTCAAAGCTTTCCCCTGCTTTTATTCTTTTCAACAGCTTTTCAGCACGTGCTGTAAGCACAGCTCTTTCTTCCTTGTTCGATGACGGATCCACTTTTACCAGAATTTGACTCGCCCTGAACTCTTCAGGCTTGCTATATTTGGCAACATTTGTAGTATAGTGATTCTTTACTTTTTCCGGCGTAACGGAAACGGCGCTGTCCACCTCGGCAGTACGATTTTTTTCAGCGAGAAGCTTTCTCTCGATCATCCTTTTGAAACTTTTTTCAGTATAACCGGCGCCTTGATATGCTGCGGCAAGATCTTCTTTTGTTTTGTATTTTACAGCCATAGTATTAAGCTCTTCATCGATTGTCGACGAAGGGATTTTCATCCCCTTGGCTGCGGCATCTTGTGCCCTCAACTCGGAATCAACCAGATTTTTCATTGCATCCGAGTTGAGTTTCTTCATCTTTTCATCAGGGATTTTCCCATGAAACGATTGGTTCATAGGCATAAGGATGTTAATTTCCTGTTTCAGATCAGCTTCAGTAAGTTCTACTCCGTTTACAACTGCAACTATCTTGCTCGCAGGTTGAGCCCCGCTTACGACCGGTGCACCGACACAAAACAAGAGAACAAAACCAAGCAACATGATGTTCTTACGCATATTTCCTCCAGACTGTAGATAGGTCAACCTTTTTAGAATACGAGAACTGGGGGGGAAAAGTCAAGTTGTACCGTTGCAAACGGCAGATTTGCGGCGCAGCATAACTCTCATAACCTGTCACTGTTGCATTTAAACCAGACTTACCTTATAAACCGGAACGGATTGCGAGACAAATTTCAATGATTCCGGGTCCAGATCGGAATACCCTATTACCTGCAGAGAACCTGTTAGCTGACATCGGGGCGTAATGAATTCATTCCTCAAAAAACTGAAACTTCGTGGAAAACTGCTGACACTGGTCCTGCCGCTGGTGATAATTCCTATTTTTGTTGTGGCCGGTGTGATCGGCTACATCGCCAACCAGCAGGCCTACCGCGGCATCACCAAAACCAGTAAAGACGACCTGCAGCACCTTTCCGCATTCTGCATCGACCTGCTCGATTCCCACCATCAGCAGTTTCAAGTCTACAAACAGGATAAAACACGGAACCTCAACAATGAATTGGCGACGTTAACGGCTCTGTCATACAACCTTGTCGCAACCGAACAGAGACAGCATGCCCAGGGCAGGCTCGATCTGAACACAGCCAAACAGGAAGCACGGCAGGCTCTGAAAAAAATAAATGTCGGCGAAAGCGGCTATATATACGCGATGACCAGCCGGGGAGATCTTCAGGCCCATATCGCTCGTGAAGGTGAAAACGTTTTTGATGAGCGCGATGAAACCGGCCGTTACTTCATTCGCAAAATGTGCGCTGCGGCCCGTAGCAGCAAGCCCGGTGAGACACTGTTCATAACTTACCCCTGGCGCAATGCGGTTCTGGGAGATACAAAGCCCCGCACTAAAGTTGTTGCCTACAAATATTTCCGTGAATGGGACTGGATAATTGCCGCCGGGAGCTATCTGGATGAAACAGTCGGAGACGCCGCCTTTGAGCGGCAATCATTTGCAAAGCTCAAAGAGAGCATACGGGCCAAGAAAGTCGGTACAAGCGGCTACATATTCTGTATGGACAGCAAGGGCACCTTTACAGTCCACCCCGATTCCGAAGGGAAAAACCTGATTGACGCGCTGGACCAGAATGGCAACAGTTTCATCAGGGAGATGTGCAGCAAGAAAAGCGGCTGGATTCGGTATCCCTGGAAAAACAGTACTGATACCGCCACCCGCATGAAAATCGTACGGTATGATTACTTTGAACCATGGGACTGGATTGTCGCAGTCGGATCATACGAGGATGAATTCTATCAGGAAGCGAACAAGATCAAGACACATATTCTGGTCAGCATGGCGCTTTTGATAGTTGTCGTCGGGGCCGCGGCAACGGCCCTCGTTTATTGGGCTTCAACAATTTTTACCCGCCCGATCACACACATGATGTCTGTCATAAAGCGTGTCAAACGCGGCAATCTGGACGAACGGATGGCTGTCAGCGGTGAGGACGAATTGGCGGATATGGGGAGCGCCTTCAATCGCATGACCGACATTATTCAGCGGAACAAGTCAATTGAATCAAATCTTGCCCAGCAGGGGAAAATGGCCTCACTGGGCGTACTGTCATCAGGTGTCGCCCATGAGATCAACAACCCTCTGGGTGTTATTCTGGGCTATGCCGGCTACCTGGAAAGCAAGATGGGTGAAGATGACCCCAACTACCAATACATCCATGAAATCAAGCGGGAAAGCAAGCGCTGCAAAAAAATCGTCCAGGATCTCCTTTCCTACGCGCGCACGCCCCGCCCGGCTCTGGAACCGACAGATCTCAATGATCTTCTGCAGCAGATTGTCGATTTTGCCGCCAATCATACCGATATGCGCGGCATAACGATCAGCACCGACCTCGCAAGCGGCCTGCCTCTGGTTGAAACGGATGGCGACCAGTTGCGCCAGGTCACGATAAATCTGATCCTGAATGCCGGCGGGGCCATGCCGGACGGCGGAACTCTGACCGTCAGCACCGAGGCGGTCGATTCTACCCATGTCCGTATAACGTTCAGCGACAGTGGTTGCGGTATTCCTGCGGAGAGTCTGGAAAAGATTTTTGAGCCCTTCTACACTACCAAAACCCGCGGCACAGGACTGGGTCTTGCCATCACCCGGCAGATCATCGAACAACACCATGGTGAGATCCATATTGACAGCACCGTCGGCAGGGGCACACGCGTCACCGTCACGCTGCCGACTGAGCGAGAGGAATTATAAGTGACTGAGAAAAAACGGATTTTACTGATTGATAATGAAGCTGGACTCTGCCGGATGATGGAACAGATTCTGCTGGACCATGGCTATCTGGTAAAATCTTTCACATCACCCCAAAAGGCTGTCGAGGAATTCAAGGCCTCCGCGTGGGATCTGGTCGTCAGCGATATTAAAATGCCCGGCATGAGCGGATTAGAGGTTCTTCAGGCGATAAAAGCCAAACAGCATGATATCCCGGTCATCATGATCACCGCGTACGCAACTGTTGACATGTCGATCCAGGCGCTTCGAAAAGGTGCTTACGATATGCTGACCAAGCCGTTCGAGCCTGATGAACTTATCTACCGCGTGAAGAATGCCCTGCAGCAAAGGCAACTGCTCGAAGAAAACCGCGAATTGCGTGCCGAGCTTGAAGAAAAATTCCGCTTTGAAAACATCATTGGGGCCTGCGAAGGGCTGAAGGGAGTATTGGAACGTGTCGGCAAAGTTGCCGTCCGGGATACTTCAATCCTTATAACTGGTGAATCCGGAACCGGTAAAGAGCTGATCGCTCAGGCGACCCATTTCAACTCCCCGCGCCGTGAAAAAAGATTCGTTGCGATCAATTGCGGTGCGTTACCGGAAAACCTGCTGGAAAGCGAGCTGTTCGGCTATAAAAAAGGGGCTTTCACCGGGGCAACGGAGAGCCGCTGCGGGCTTTTGGAAGCAGCCAACGGTGGTACCCTCTTTCTGGATGAAGTTGGCAACCTGCCGATGAATGTTCAGAAGACGCTGCTCCGGTTTCTCCAGGAGAAGGAGTTTCATCGTCTTGGAGATACCACTCCTACACGGGTTGATGTGCGCATTTTGTCTGCTACCAACTCTGACCTTAAAGAATCTATAAAACAGGGGTTTTTTAGAGAAGACCTCTATTATCGCTTGAATGTTGTTACTATTTATCTCCCCCCCTTGCGGGAACGGCCCAGCGACATCCCGTTGCTCGCGGCCCACTTCATCCTGCTTCAAAACCAGAAATTCAAAACTGCGATAAAGGGGTTTGAGAGCGCCGCCATGAGGATCTTGTGCGCATATGAATGGCCGGGCAATGTCAGGCAGCTCAAAAATGTAGTTGAAGCCTGTATGGCAATGGAGACAGGGGAATTTATCTCAAACGATACTCTGACACAGTTCATCGAATCTGATCCGGGTAGAAGTGCACATCCACACGGCACTCAGCAGGTCGACCTTGATGTGCCGTATTCTACAGCTCTGGAGCGTTTTGAAACGGATCTGCTGATAAGCCTTCTGAAGCGGCATTGTGGCAATATAGACCTTGCAGCGCGTGAAGCCGGTATGAACATGGTTACGATGTATCGAAAAATAAAGAAGTATGGCATCAGCAAAGAAGATTACTGAATATCTCAATAAAATACACAGAGAAAGCCTGAGCTGCCCTAGGCTTTCTCTGTGCTGCAATGGAAGTCCCCTGACTTCAGAGCCTGGTTATGACATGACCGGCTGAAAATTTGGTTCAACACTGTTCTTGATATCAGTCAGCAATCATTTCCCCCGGGCTAAGAGTTTCTGGCGCGGGGGTTATTTTATTCGGTCCGTTCATACGGATTGCGGTTGCAAACTCCATCCAGAAGACAAGGTAGATCGAGACCATCAGTGAGAGGCCTACATTCTGGTTTTCAGACCCCAATGCTTTTGCAAGAATCGGTGAGGCAAAACCGGCTCCCAGGGTACCGGTCATCCGCTCAAGCAGGTAGAATACCGGCAGGGTCAACAGCGTGCCGACCACCATGATGGCAATGCCGGTTGGGCGCTTGATCCAATACTTGGGCGAGAAACCGTACATGCGCATAAATATCACCACCCAGATGATCCAGACCGAGTAGTCCACAGCGGCATCCGGAAGCGCCAGCTTGTTCTTCACCAGCACGATCTCCAGTACGGTCACAATACCAAGCAGAGTAAACATCCAGTTGAATTTCTCATTGGCCTGGGTCTGCCAGTTGCGGCTGTCGGGGGCCTTGACTTCATCCGAGGAGTGGCTGTGTGTGCCGAGCGCCGAGAAGAGAATGGCGAACCAGATTCCGGCGTTATGGAACAGGAGCGAGGCATGGTTGCCGGCCACGTTGGCGATGCGGGACATCGGATCGCGGGCGAAGTCACCGGCAATGCGCATCAGGAAAAGGTTGGCGACCACCGAGCAGGATATGATAACCGCGATGGTGAATAATTTGCGCGGCAGCAGATAGGGATCAACCCGGTCGGGGAAGCCGATGATGAAGGCAAACCAGATCAGGTACATTATCATCGGGATGCCGAAGCAGATGCCGTAGACCGATTTGCCTGCAAAATCTCCACTCTGGGCGTAGATGACATAATTGTTTTTAGGGTCAGCGTCCGTATTGGCGGCAGCAACGACATCTTTCGCCACTTTCTTGACGTGGGGCAAAAGTCCCATGGCGTACCAGCCGTGATCACCCTGGGCCGAGTCGATGACCCAATACTTATCTCCCATCATTTCGTCCAGGCCACCAAAGAGCTGCATACTGAAGGCGGCGCAGATAACGCAGACCGTCAGAAGCATAATTGCGTGAGTAATTTTCATAGGCATGATCAGTGTCCTCTTATTCCTTGTGAGTAGTCCAGAACATCGATACCGCGTTGGCGGCAAACAGGCCGTACAGCCACATGGTGTTCCAGGCCGGTCCTGACCAGTGACTGCCGCGACCGCCTCCCACAACACCAGACGCGACAACGATGCCGATCAGTGCGGTGAAAGCCACCATGGCGACCGAGCGCAGGATAGAGCTATTACGCCATGTATGGCGTTCCAGTTCTTCGATTCTATTCAGCAGTTCAATCTCTCTTGTGGTCATCTCTTCTCTCCTTGGCAATGAGTAGCACTACAAAAAGTGTGCTGATAAATACCGCCTGTACAAATTGTACGTGACTGGAATCGAGTACGAGTTGGTACAACATGATTGTTCTCCGTTTACCCTGTTTGGTGTATTAATAGGTTACTGCGCCGTATCGACTTTCTATCGGAAAGCGGTCAGACAGTTCGAGGTACTTGATACACTGAAGATGCCGCCCATTACAGAAGCGGATGATCATGTTCACGTCATGCGGTGATATGTAACCGCATCCGACGTCACAGTGATCATCGTTTTTTCCATAAAAAGGACAGATAGTTGTACAAATCATGTTTCCCTCAATTAGGCATCGTAATATATAGAGCACATGCCGTGCCAAGCTGATAAAAAGTATATTATTTCAATTATTACAGTATGTTAAATGCTGTGCCGCCACCATCTATAATAAGCATTATTTGCACTAATGCAAAAGGCCTGGCGAACATCTGCAGCGCTTTACCGGTAGCCAGAGATGCTTATAGAGTGACATACATCATGTTTTCAGATAGATAGAAACATACACAACAGCATATTATCCGTTTTGCATATATGCAAACATACGTTTCAGTTCTTGCATTATTGCAAACAGGGTCGGGGTGACTATGGAAGCGGACCGGATTAAATGGAACCAGCGCTTTGAATCAGAGGATTCTTTTCTTGGAGAACGTCCTTCGCCGTTTCTGGCACAGGAAATCGAGAGAATAAAGACCCTGGTTCCCGGGTTGGATGCACTGGACATTGCCTGCGGGGAAGGAAGAAACAGCGTATATCTGGCTCAGCACGGCTTCAGGGTGGTTGGCTTGGATATTTCGGATATCGGGCTGGCAAAGGGGAGGAACCGGGCAATAGCAAAGGGGGTAGACGTCGATTTCCGGAGGGTTGATCTTGATGACTACATCATTGAAGGGACATACGACCTGGTACTGAACTTCAATTATCTGCTGCGCGAATTGATACCATCTGAAGTTGCATGCCTCAACCCGGGCGGTCTGCTGCTCTTTGACACCATCATGGCCTCGGAGACGCTGCTTCTAACCCACAACCCGTCATATCTGCTCCAGCCAGGGGAACTGCGCAGGATTTTTGAAGCGTTCAACGGTGACATTCTTTTTTCAGAGGAGAGCTGTTGCGGTGAAGTGCCGACAGCCCGCCTCCTCTTCAGGAAAACCCCCTAAGTATCTACGCCGTTTCGCCCAAATCCTCCAGCTGCAGCTCCTTGATCGCCATCTCCCTCATCTTGAATTTCTGGATCTTGCCGGAGGCGGTCATCGGGTAGCCGTCGACGAATGT
>VFJM01000017.1 GCA_009886055.1 Geobacter sp.
CAAGACTACGTATAACCCCTCCCTGGAGAGGGTCTACCAGAATATTGCCGGCATTCTTGATAATCTTGGCGTCTCCCCGCTTTATTCCCATGGCCGGTTCCAGAAAGTCAACCAGACGGGTATCCATACAGGTGAAGATGGCAAACTGTTTTTTCGGGTTTTTCGGGAGTGGTGGAAATGCCCCCGGATGGACAAACTCCTGGTTAACCATTAGGATGGAATCGAGCAAGTTCATTGGAACGCCCCCACTTAAATTGTCTTAGATTGTGTGTGTTAACATCCATGTAATGTTTCGAATTTGCCGAAGCAGTTATAAGCCAACGACAACCTGTCGCATTTTATTCTGTCAGACCATAGAAGGTCACCGGGGAACTGTCAATATTTATTTAAAATAAAGATATTTATTAAAAATAAATTTTGGCCGGAGATGGCAAAAAAACGAGAACCGGATATTCACCGATTCTCGTCCATGAGTTGAAATACCGGATCATAGTGTTCTATGTAATCGGAATGCTGATCTGCTTCGGCTTTGTTTCCTCTTTCTTGGGCAATGTAATCGTTAGAACGCCCTTTTCGCAACTGGCGGCCACCTTCTCCTGATCTACCGTTGTCGGCAGACTGAAGCTCCGTTGAAAAGTGCCGAAATATCGCTCGATACGGTGATAATTCTCCTTTTTAACCTCATCCTCGTGCTTGCGCTCTCCTTTCAGAATCAGGGTACTATCTTCAATGCGAACGTCGATATCTTTCTGGTCTACATCCGGCAGTTCAGCTTTTATAATGATAGAATCGGCCGTTTCATAAATATCGACTGCCGGCTGCCAGAGGCCCTCTTTAATGTCTTCACTGGGTAGATCATGGTTCCATGAGAGGTTGAGGAGTCTGTTCATCTGGTCCTGCATGGTGCGCAAATCTCTGAGCGGGTTGTACTTTACCAGTGCCATAACGGTGTCCTCCTGTACTGTTTATTGTTGGGCAAAGCCCTGTTATTCATAGCATAATCACGATTTTTCAAATTTCAAGACCTCCTCTGGGCACACTATCAACAGCATGTCTGACGAAGAAATTCGAGACTTTTTAACGTTCTGATTGAATGAACTGCCAGAGCTTCATCCAGTAACGCCCCAATTGAACGGAACAAATTTTCATCACCTGTCACTACTCCGAAACGGC
>VFJM01000311.1 GCA_009886055.1 Geobacter sp.
CCGCCGCAAAGGGGACAGAATCGTCAAGCTCGTCAAATGATGGCGACATCAGGGATTCAAAAGCCTTCATCGCCTCCTTCTGGAGCGGGATCTCCCCCTTCATGGCGCGCCGCAGAATGATGCCGGGGATCAGCAGCCGGTTGATCTCGTTGGTTCCCTCCCAGATCCGGTTGATGCGCTCGTCGCGATAGTACCCCTCGGCGGCGTATTCCTGGATGAAACCGTAACCTCCATGGATCTGGACGACCGCATCCACGACATCTGCCAGCATCTCGCTGCAGAAAACCTTGGCGATGGCGCACTCGACGGAATATTCCTCGATTCCCTGCTGATAGGTCTCATAGTAATTTGCCGTGCCTTTCGGAAGCGTGGCAAGACGGTCGTCGATCAGCCCGGCCAAGCGATAGACGACCGATTCCGACGCGAAAATTGCGGCGCTCATGTCGGCAATCTTTTCCTGGATGGCCCCGAAGGTTCCGATCGTGACACCGAAAGCTTTGCGCTCGTTGGCATATTTTATCCCGGTAGTAAGTGCTATCTTTGCAGCACCGGTGACACCGGCTCCCAGCTTGAAGCGCCCGACATTGAGGACGTTGAAGGCAATCTTGTGCCCCTTGCCGATCTCGCCCAGCAGATTTTCAACCGGTACCTTGGCGTCCTCAAGGATGATCTGGGTGGTGGATGACCCCCTGACCCCCATCTTGTTTTCTTCCGTCCCGACGCTCAACCCTTCGGTGCTCCGTTCAACCAGGAAACCGGTGAAGTGCTGTTTGTCGATCTTGGCAAAAACGGTGTAGAGATTGGCGATGCCGCCGTTGGTGATGAACTGCTTGGTGCCGTTGAGGATATAATGTTTGCCGTCGGCAGAGAGAGTGGCGGTCGCCGCGGCCCCCAGAGCATCACTCCCTGAGCCCGGTTCGGTCAGGCAGTAGGCTGCAATCCACTCTCCGGAGATTATTCTGCCGAGATATTTTTCCTTCTGTTCCTTTGTCCCGTAATAGACCAGCGGGAGCGTGCCGATGCCGGTATGGGCGGAGTAGGTCACGGAAAACGAGCCGGCCTGGGCCAGCTTTTCTGCCGCAAGCATACTGGTCGCCTTGTCCAGCTCCAGCCCGCCGTACTCCTCGGGGGCATCGATCATCAAAAGCCCCAGCTCGCCGCACTTTTTCATCAGCTCTACCGTCAGCGGAAGATTGTGGTGCTCGATCTCCTCGCGATGCGGGATAACCTCATTCAGGACGAACTGCTCGGTTGTATCGCCGATCTGCCGCTGCTCGTCGCTGAAATCCTCCGGCGTAAAGACGTCGTTTTTATCTGCTTCGGTGATCAGATATTCGGCACCTTTGAAAAGTTTTGCAGCCATGTTCTCACCTCGTAGTATGTATTTTGATTCTGCATTAACAGGCGGCATTGCGCCAATCCCCCTCCCTGACCCTCCCCCGCTGGGGGAGGGAATGTAAGCCTCCACCCAGCGAGGGGAGGTTGGAGGGGGGCATGGGGTTACATCTTCTCAAAAATCCCCGCAGCGCCCATGCCGCCGCCGATACACATCGATACGATGCCGTAGCGGGTATCCGTGCGCTGCATCTCCTGGAGGATGCTGGCGGTCAGTTTGGCTCCGGTGCAGCCGAGCGGGTGGCCCAGGGCGATCGCCCCGCCGTTTACGTTGACCCGCGCGGGATCGATTCCGAGTTCCTTGACGCAGGCCAGCGACTGTGACGCAAACGCCTCGTTCAGTTCGATCAGGCCGATGTCGTCCAGAGTCAGGCCGGCCAGCTTCAGCGCTGCCGGAATGGCGGCCACCGGGCCGATTCCCATCAACTCCGGCGGCACCCCTTTGACCGCAAAGGCGACGAAGCGTGCCAGCGGCTTCTTGCCGATCTTCTTCAGGTATTCTTCGGAGACGACCAGCACCGCCGCGGCGCCGTCGGTCATCTGGGAGGTGTTCCCGGCGGTAACCGTGCCGGTCGCCTTGAAGGCCGGCTTCAGTCTGGCCAGCCCGGCGGCAGTTGTGTCACTCCGCACGCCGTCATCGGTATCGACCAGTTCCTTGCTTCGTTTCATCTTTCCGCCCACCAGGGCGCAGTTCTCGACCTCGACCGGAATGATTTCGTCCCTGAATTTACCCGCTGCGATGGCGGCGGCAGCCTTGGCGTGGCTGGCTGCCGCAAAGACGTCCTGCTCTTCGCGGCTGATGCCGTATTTATCCGCAACCAGTTCCGCGGTAATCCCCATCGAGGCGAACGCTTCCGGCCAGCTGGCCATAAGGGAGGGGTTGGCGCTGTACCTGCCGCCCCCCATCGGAATCATGCTCATGCTCTCGGCGCCGCCGGCAATGATGCAGTCGGCAAATCCGGCCATGATCCGCTCCGCTGCCGAAGCGATCGTCTGCAGGCCGGAGGAGCAGAAGCGGTTGACCGTCTGGGCCGGGACCTCGACCGGCACGCCGGCCTTCATCGCCGCCACGCGGGCGAAGTTCATCCCCTGCTCCGCTTCGGGGAAGGCACAGCCGATAATGATATCCTCAACGTCGTGCGGGTCTATCCCTGCCCTCTCCAGCAGCCCCCTGATGGCAACAGCAGCCAGATCGTCCGGACGGACATCCTTCAGCTTTCCTTTTTTTGCCCTGCAGCCGGGGGTGCGGTAGGCGGCCAGAATATATGCGTTTCTCATGTGTGTCCTCCGTAATATTTTAGTGAAGGGTGAAAGGTGAAGGGTGAAGGTAAAGAGGAAATGTCTTTTTTCACTATTCACCCTTCACCTTTCACGGTTTAGTTTCTGAGCGGTTTGCCTTTTTTCAGCATATGCTGGATGCGCTCCAGGGTCTTTTTCTGTCCGCAGAGCCGTACAAACGCTTCCCGCTCCAGCTCCAGCAGGTACTCCTCGGTGATCAGGGTGCCGGCCGGAACATCTCCGCCGGTGATGACATCGGCAACCATCCCGGCCAGATACTGGTCATACTCGGAGATAAAGCCACCCTGCTGCATATTCCAGAGCTGCGACTTTATGGTGGCGGCAACGCTCCTCCCGGGAGCCTTCAGGTCGGTCAGCGGTCGGCCGGGGCGGTAGTTGGCCGCGAGTGAGAGCGCCTTCAGCTTGGCGTCATGGATACGCTTGTCGATATCCATCGTGATTGCATCCCCCTGACGCATGAACCCCATCGGTGACAGTTCGGCAGCCGACATACTGACCTTTGCCATGGCGATATTCATGAAATTCTTGAAGATGAAGGGTGTCGCATCAATATCGTATTCTTCGGCCAGCTTGATGGCGCGGACCGCCATCTCCTTGGTGCCGCCGCCGGCCGGCAGCAGGCCGACGCCGAGCTCCACCAGACCCATGTACGTTTCGGCATGCGGAATGATGGCATCGGAGTGGAGGCAGGTTTCACAGCCGCCACCCATAACCAGGTTGTGCGGAGCGGCCACGACCGGGATCTTTGAATATTTGATCGCCATCATCGCCTTCTGGAACCCTTTGACCGTCATCGCGATCTCATCATACGCCCCTTCGGCAATCGCCATCACCAGCAGCATCAGGTTGGCGCCGGCCGAGAACATGCTCCCTTCGTTGGCGATGACGAGCCCGATACCCTCTTCTTCCGTGCGCTTGATGGCCTTATGGACCATCGTGAGAATCTCGCCGCCGATGGCGTTCATCTTGGTGTGGAACTCAAGGCAGAATACGCCGTCACCCAGATCGATCACGGAGGCGCCGCTGTTCTTTTCCACTTCCCTGTTGTTCTTCTTGAGGATCGAGAGGCTGATATGCCCGGCCTTCTGCGGCACTTCGCGGTACCCGCCGTCCTGAATGCTGTAGTAGTAATTGCGGCCGTTCTCGTATGTATAGAAGCGCTCAATAGCTTTAAGTCCGGCCGGGACCTGCATGCCGTCCTTTTCGGCCCGCTCCACAAAATAGCGCACGCCGATCGCGTCCAGCATCTCGAACGGGCCGAGTTCCCAGTTGAACCCCCACTTCATCGCATTGTCAATATTAACGATGTCGTCGGCGATCTCCGGGATCCTGTTGAAGGTATAGATCAGGGTGTCGCGCAGATTGGTCCAGGCGAACCGGGCCGCTTTGTCATCCCCGGTGACGACAGCCTGGAGACGTTTGGCGGGATCGTCGATCGTCTTGGCCGCTTCAATCGAGGCGAACTTGGGGCGTTGCGAGGGTGCATATTGTCCTGTCTGGTAATCGTAGTAGAAGAACTCCTGCCCCTTCTCCCCCCTGACTTTCTTGAAGAACCCCTGCTTGCTCTTGTTGCCGAGCAGCCCCTTGGACACCATCTCCCCGACGAAAGCGGGGAATTTAAAGATGTCGCGCTGCTCGTCATTGACCAGCAGTTCGTAGGAATTGCCGGCCACATGCTGGAGCGTGTCGATACCGACCAGATCGGCAGTGCGGAAGGCCGCGCTTTTGGGGCGGGCTGTGGCCGGGCCGGCGACGGCATCGACCTCCTCAACGGTCATGCCGCTCTCCATCATCGTGCGGACGCAGTTGCAGATGGCATAGACACCGATGCGGTTGGCGATAAAGTTGGGGGTGTCCTTGGCGTAGACGATTCCCTTGCCGAGCCGTTTGGAGATGAAATCGGCCATAAAGGCGACGGTTGCCGGAGCGGTAGAGGAGCAGGAAACGATCTCCAGCAGGCGCATATAGCGCGGCGGGTTAAAGAAATGCGTCACCAGGAAGTTTCTTCTGACATCCTCCGGGAGGCATTCCGCCATCTCGTTGACCGACAGACCGCTCGTGTTGGTGGAGAGGATCGCCCCCTCCTTCAGGTTCGGCACGACCTTTTCGGTGAAGAGTTTCTTCTTGATCGCCATGTTCTCGATGACAACCTCGACGACCCAGTCGCACTCCTTGAGCTTCGGCATATCATCGTCGAAATTTCCGACCTCGATGTTGGCCGCATACCCGGTCAGGAAATAGGGTGCCGGTTTCATCTTTATCAGCCCATCCCGTCCGGCAGTGGCGATGCGGTTGCGCACCTTGCTGTCGGCGATTGACAGGCCGGCCGCCTTCTCGGCGTCGTTCGGCTCCCGTGGCACTATATCCAGCAGAAGCACCTGAATGCCCGCATTGGCGAGGTGTGCGGCGATTGTCGCCCCCATCACCCCCGCTCCCAGAACTGCTACCTTGTTGATCTGTTTCATCAGTATCCTCCCTGTTGGTAACTGCAGCTTCGAGTCTCAATTACTGTGATCAATGTAGAGATCTTCTATCTTGTACTTGTATTTTTCATAAATAATCTTGCGCCTCAGCTTCAGCGTCGGGGTCAACTCTCCCCCCTCGATGGAAAAATCATGGGGCAGCAGCACAAACTTCTTGATGGTCTCATACGGGGGAAGACGGCTGTTGATCTCCGCCAGTCGCTGTTCGAACAGTCTCTGTACCGGCTCGTGCATGACCAGGTCATCGAGTTCGTAATAGTGAATATGTTTTTCTTTGGCAAATTCCAGCAGACGCTCCAGGTTCGGCACAATCAGGGCGGTCAGAAACGGTTTGCGATCGCCGTACACAAAAGCCGAGGAGACGTACTTGTCCATCTTCAGTTCATTCTCGATCGGCTGGGGAGCGATGTTTTTACCCCCTGCGGTAATAATCAGCTCTTTCTTGCGGTCGGTAATATACAGGAAGCCGTCTTCGATATGTCCGAT
The DNA here is from genome assembly GCA_009886055.1 of Geobacter sp. Classification (GTDB taxonomy): domain Bacteria; phylum Desulfobacterota; class Desulfuromonadia; order Geobacterales; family Pseudopelobacteraceae; genus JACRCG01. The sequence continues at coordinate 5,664 of VFJM01000311.1, forward strand.
ATCTCCGGTCCTGAACCAGCCGTCCTGGATCGCCTCGGCCGTGGCGACCGGATCGTTGTAGTAGCCGAGCATGACCTGCGGTCCCTTCACCAGGATTTCGCCATCCTCCGCGATTTTTAATTCCGTCTGCTCCAGAGCGACCCCGACCGACCCGAAGCGGATATGTTCAAAGTTGTTGAAGCTGAGGGCCGGGCTTGTTTCGGTCAGTCCATACCCTTCAAAAATCGGGATGCCGATCACCCAGAAAAATTCATTGATCGTCTTGTCCAGGGGGGCCCCGCCCGAGCAGAACAATTTCATGTTGCCGCCGAACTTGGCTCTGACCTTGCTGAATATCAGGCGGTCTGCCACCCTGTATTTCAAATTTAAAAGAGATGATGGTTGCTTATGTATATGGGTAGCAGCAACGTATTTTTTGCCGACATCGACCGCCCAGTGGAAAAGAGATCTTTTGATAGTCGGCATCTGATGGGCATTCTCGAAGATCCGGTGATAAATCTTTTCGAACAGACGGGGAACGCAGACCATGACGGTCGGCCGGATTTCAAACATATTCTCGGGAACTTTTTCAATACTGTCGGCAAACGCCATCAGGGCACCGTTGCGGATGGTCATGTAGTAGCCGGCTGTCCTTTCAAGGATGTGACTCAAGGGGAGAAAACTCAGCAGGGTGTCATTCATGTCGATCGCCCCACTCTGCTCCGTCAGGTACTGAGTGTTGGTGAGAATGTTGTTGTGAGAAAGCATGACTCCTTTCGGTACGCCGGTAGTACCGGATGTATAGATCAGCGTCAACATGTCACCCGGTTCGATCCGGTCGATTTCTGCCTCAATTTCCTTCTTCTCTTCAGCCGTTATGGGAGAATCAATCTCGGAGAGCTGGTAGAAGGTCGTGACCGGCAGTGACGGGTTCCCCAGAAAACGCTCGAATGAAACAACCAGCTCCAGTTTCGGCAGTGCTTCTCTGACCTTGAGCAGCTTGGTGTACTGGAACTTTCCGGACACAAAAACTATCCTGGCGCCCGAGTGATTGATCATGTACTCGATCTGTTCGGGAGTGTTGGTCGGATAGATCGGCACGGTAACGCCCCCGGTACACAGAATCCCCATGTCGGCGATAACCCAGCCGGCCCTGTTTTCCGAGAGAACTGCAATCCGGTCGCCCGGCTTGACACCCATCTTGCCGAGTCCCCGGGCAACCATCAACGCCCGCTCGTAGTAGGCGGCGTATGTCAGCGTAACAAAGACACCCTGTTTGCGATATTTGAGGGCCAGTCTGTTGCTGAATACTTTTGCATTGCTCCTCAGCATGTCAGGTACGGAGCGATACGTCAGGCTGCTCATACTTCCACCTCCACTTGTTTTTTGGCAAGCTACATCTACTTAACGTTCATGTCAAGTATAATTTTATTCTATTTTCGTTATTAACCGGAACGTCAATACATACATACCAGCTTTCTTCAAAAGCGCAACAGCTGCCAATCTATCCGATATTGACTTCTATGGTCCTGCTGTTCACAGCGCAGGAATGGATGCTCATGACCGCACATTTTTATGGATATCCCGCTCAACAGCGAAAAATATTCTGGAGATCAATGTAATAACAGCTTGATAACAGGATGGATTTTAAATTTATATCCATGATGGCCTCTGCCGCTGCGATGATTGATACGTGCAATACCCCTGTGAAATTATTTTATATGATCAGGGCGTATTTAGTTCTTGACATGAGCGTTAAGGTGACTTAGTTTTGCAAAAATGCTGTTCTATAATTTAAAACAACTGTGGGCTGGTGCAACAATTACTATGAAACGGCAATCAAGGCATCTTCGTAACCACATACTATCAATGAGAGTCAGCGACGATGAACGGGGGGTGATTCAGAACTGCGCACATC
>VFJM01000241.1 GCA_009886055.1 Geobacter sp.
CACGGAGGTCACATACGGGTTACACGCCGGAGTCGGCTTCAACATTAACTTCAATAAAAACGTATTCGCAGGTCTTGAGGGGAAATACCTCTGGGCGGAGCCTTCATTCGGCGGCCAGCATGTCAGGCTGGATGGATTTATTACGACCGCAGATATCGGATTCAGGTTCTGAGGGCTCTTCAACTCTTCACAACCGACTAGAATGTTAAGCAATAATGCCCTTTGAGCTGCGCGGAATCATGCGCAGCTCAAAGGAACGGATGAAACACGTGTAAGCAGTCGCAGACCGGGCGATAAAGTCCTTCTACTAAAAAGGAGAGCAGCCATGAAATTCAGGTGTCAATACAACTTATTTTTCACCACACTGTTCCTCGGAGCAATCACCTGTCTGTCCGGCTGTGCAACTACCGGTACGGATCGGGCTACAAAATCCACCACCTCGATGCAGACGGTGGAGCAGGATTACACACAAGCATCTGTGCAGATCGATGCCACCAATGCATCGTTAGAGGAGCTTATCAAACCGAACCAGCCCGATTTGAAGAAGGCCTATGACGACTACACTGAAAATGCCAAGAAGATGGAGAAGCTGGGCAAAAAGTTGGACACGCACACCGAAAAGATGAGCACACGGAGCAATGAGTATTTTGCGGAGTGGGAAAGCTCGTACATAAACCCCGAAATCAGGGAGCTCAGTGAACGGAGGCGCATCGACATGAGGGACGGCTATGCAAAAATAGCCGATGCCAGCATAGGAGTGAAGGGCGCGCTCAAATCCTATTTGACTGATATCGGGGAAATTCAGAAGTTCGTCTCCAACGACCTTACGCCGCAGGGGATCGAGTTAATCAAACCGGTCGCCCAGACTGCTGTAAAGGATGGCGAAAACCTGAAAGAAGCGATCAGGCCCGTACTGACAGCCATTGGCCAGGTCAAGGCCGATATGACACAGGGCGGAACAAAATAAAGGACCAGCGAGCGGCAGCGACCAGAAGTGACAACCAGGAGAGGAACAGGGGCGCCGTCTCGAGTTGTCTACTGCTTAAACACCAGCAGCCAAATCAAAAACCAAAAAGGAGAAATCCAATGAAATCCGGTGCGAAGGACAAGGCGGAAGGAACGTTTCACGAACTGAAGGGGAAGGCCAAGGAGATAGCCGGGAAACTGAGCGATAATCCTAAGTTGGAAGCTGAAGGTACCGCAGAAAAAGTGGCCGGCATAATTCAGGGAAAGATCGGCCAGGTCAAGAAGGTTCTGGGTAAGAAGTGAGAGCGACGTAATCGTGCACCTGCGTGTCCCCGGGATTCCGACTGCTGTTGCATGACACATTAGGACTCCGAAAGGTATGGGTCTTCGGAGCAGATGAGCTCAAAAACAACAATAACAACTAACAGGAGGATTATATGAATAGAATTGTACTTTCATTATTGCTGACAGTTGTTTTTGCTGTACCCGCTTTTTCACAGATGGAGGGTATGTCCATGATGGAGCAGTATCGAGGAGGACATGGGCAGATGATGGGAATGGGAAATATGGACAAGATGGGCGATATGATGGGCATGTGTATCGAACATTCAGACAAGATGGGGCTTACCGATGACCAGATGGTGAAAATAAAGCCTTTACATAGCGAAATGCAAAAAAAACAGGTTCGATTCAGAGCTGATCTGAAGATTGCAGAGATAGAACTCAAAGATATCATGGAAGTGAAAGATTTTGACATGGAGAAGGCCGATGCTGCCGTTAAAAAAATTGCAGCGATAAAAACAGCCCATCATTTGGAAATGTTAAAGGGCATGAAAGAAATGCGGACGATTTTAACGGACGAACAGTTTAATAAAATGAAGAAGATGGTGCCCATGAAGATGGGTGATAAAAAACCGGCAAAGAAGAAAATGAAGAGACCATAGCGATATATTATTAGTGCATTGTCATATTATTTAACATATCTAAATATAAGTCTGTAAAATTCCTTTATTATCAGGGCAATCGTATGATTGCACCTCTAAAGGAGAGGAGGAGCGAAATGAAGAAGGTTATTATTTTGACCGTGATAATGATTTTTGGATTGGCCTTGTTTTCGGGATGCGCCACTATGCACACATGGCCGGATCGTGAAAGAAGTGCAGAGAACAAGATGGTTGTAATCCAGGAGAAGATTGGGGATGGGCTGAAAACAGGCGCGCTTACCCCCGACCAGTCCCAGATATTTCTAATGAAACTGAAGGTTATTCGTACAGACTATACTGCACTGAGAGACAAAACGGTTTACCAGAAAGAATGGGACATCCTTCATGGAAGACTTGATGTGCTGGGAGAGGAGATAAACAGGGCGCTTGCACGTCCTGAAACAATTCAAGAGCCAAGGAGTGGGGACAGGATTGTCACACTCCAGAGTAGAATTGATGAGGGAAGAATCAGCGGGCGCTTGCCACTGACAGAGGGGAGAGAATTTCAGGCCAGCTTAGACTCCATTCGGCGAGACTATTTACGGATGACGGAAGGAGGCAGATACGCTACGAATGAGGAGAGAGCGGATATTTCCCGTCGGCTTGATTCCCTGGAAACGAATCTAAACCGGTTCCGGTAAAATTTTCAGAAAAATCGGTATTCAGAGGATGAAGACCACAGTCTGAATGATTCACAGTATTTATGTGCCGGAGTTACATTTACTGGACGTTAGACTTCCGCCTCTTTGAAAAAAGTGCAGCGGCAAAAAATAAGGAGGAGATTATGTTGTGGACAATCTGCGTGATCCTGATAATCCTGTGGCTGTTAGGTATGGTTACTTCATATACCATGGGCGGTCTGATCCATATTCTGCTCGTAATAGCTATTATCGTGGTGCTGGTAAACGTCATTCAAGGGCGGAAAGCCCTGTAGACCGCAATCCCGGTGGACAGATCAAATCCTTCAAGCC
>VFJM01000360.1 GCA_009886055.1 Geobacter sp.
CGCGTCACCTTCTTGTCTATGATAACGTCAATACCCGCGGTAATTTTGAAGTCGGGATCGGGATGAGCTATTACTTCAGCAAGGAAAGAAAGAAAAAGCCCGTACCGACGGCGTCCAAACAGGATAAAAAAGAAGACGCCTCTAACGGGATGAATTCCAACGAAACCGCAACGGAATCAGTTGCCAAGCCCCTCGTACCCGCGGAAACGACAAAAAAAAGCGCCGGGGGGAAACCTGTGGAAAGGGGAGGGGGCGCGGCGCAGATGGAAGCAGACTCCAAACCAGTTAAATCTGATATGGGAGCAACCGCTGCTGAGGAATTTTAAGCGACCTGCCTTTTGCATTCCATATCTGTTTTTTAATTAATTGCTGTGTGCCGGTCCCCCGGAAAAAATAACACTCTCAAACGTTTTGTTCATACTTTTGCTTGTAAAATTCGTCATGACTGCTCCTGGTTCAAGTTCCATTTCCTCACCGACAGTGACTTTCATATTCGGCACCGCTACCCAAGTCTGTTTGCCGTTCTTCTCCAGGTTGATATAGCTATACCCCCCAGCATCCATGGTTTCCACGACTTTGCCGCTGAGGTTCCCAGCCGACTCTCCGTCAGCCGACCCAAACATCGCGGCCATTCCCTTTGGTTTGGTTTTTTTACCTGCGGCTTGATGTCCGGTGGGAAGTTTTGTTGCTGCTTCTGCTGCTCCTGGTTGGCCCTGTGTAACCTGGTTTTTGTCTTCCGTAACAAGTCCGGGAGAGAAGATGATATTGTCAAAGGACCGATGAAGGGCCTTGCTCGAGAAGATGCCCATTTCCAGCCCCACTTTAACCGTAATTTCCTGTCCAACTGCTACTTCGGTGACCGGTAGCGCAACCCACCCCTTTTTGCCATCCTTTTCCAGGGATATATAGGTGTAACCGCCGGCATTCATGGTTTCCAGAACCTTTCCTGCGAGCGGCGGTGTCTTAAGGCTGGGCTTCTTAGCGGCTTCCAGCTGCATCGATGCGGCTTGTGCTGTCGGTTGCGTCACCGTCGCGGTCCCTGCGCAGCCACTCTGCAGAGACATAACAACCCCAATAATCAATCCGGAGGCTAACAAATTTTCAGTTCTTTTCATTTACCATCTCCTTGAAAAAGTATTGAACCGTGTAAGCAGGAAGAGAAGGGAGACACCAAAAACTATAAGAATACTGACTGAGCCGTAATAAAAAAGGAATCATTAAAAACAGTCAAAATACCTGAAGTTTTCTGAGCCAGTGCTTTAGTAAGGATCAACGCATGGGTTGATGTAAAATAAGCCCCCGTCACAAGACGGGGGCTTATGCATTTATATGGGCCTCACATGTACATCACAGGCCCAAGGTAAGAGGGTTACGGACGGGCGGTACCGAGCCAGGCGAGAGCCGTGGCATAAGTTGTCGGATTAATCTCAGTGGCCGCTGTACCGGTGGTCAGAGTGCCATTCAGCACGCCGTCCTGCAGCCAATCGACGGAGTCGAACATAAGCCGTTTGACATAGAAGCGATTGTGTGCGAACGCGCCCTTCTCTTCGGTCGGGAAGAGTTTGAAGTTGTACCAGGCAGCGCGATCATTGTTGCTGGTTACTGTGCCGGTTACTACTGCGTTCTTGTAATTTTGGGGAGCGTTGCCGATAAATGCTGCCAGCAGGGCTCCGGCGGCTTCATACCCCGCCTTCTCTTCTTCGAGTTTCACATATGTCATCTCGTAGGCCGAACCGACGGTATGACAGCTGTTGCACAACGCCTGGGACCGGATGGTCTGGGCCGCAGTGTCTACAACCTCGAAGCGATGATCTTTACTCGGCATGTGGCAACCCACGCAAGCACCGGTGCCCCCGAGTCCCATCCCGATCTGGGCATGCTTGTCACTGGTGATGTACGCCGGAATGCTGTAGTCCAGGTATGCGGGTGTCGCATCCGCAGTCTGAAACTCAAAGCCGATCCGGGTGGTGGTCCCGTACAGGGTCCCTGCTGCTACCGCATGGTGCGAGGCGATGCGGCTGGAGGCCCAAGTACTGAACATGTTGCCGGCACCACTGTGGCAATAGTTGCAGCCGTTGGATTTGCCGGCATCAGGCAGTACAACACCCACCATCACCGGTGGGATTTCGGCATTCGGGACTTTTACAGTTACAACGGGATAACCGGTAGCTGCGGTAGCTACGGCACCCGGATTACGCAGCGAACCGTCAGCCAGATCGGAGTGGCAAGCGCCGCAGCTCAGGACTTCCGCCGGGTTGGCGGCATCGCCGTTGTTCGCCGCGAAAGGCGGAGGATTGCTGGCGAGTGCGGCTTTGAAGCCGGTGGAGGTATGGCAGCGCGCACACCCTTTCCGGTCGGATGAACCAACGACATCTGCCGTTGGCGCAGTCCATTTCCAGTTGTAATGGATCCATGCATCGCCCGCCACGTTGCCGTGGCCGGACTCGGCATACTGCACCAGGATCGGGCCGTTGGCAGTGGTGTTGCCGGCAGTGTGGCATTCAGCACAGGACACGCCGACGAAGGC
>VFJM01000353.1 GCA_009886055.1 Geobacter sp.
CTTGGAGCAGTGCCCTCAGCAATAAGAATCTCATAGCGCGGGTCATCAGGCATGATTTTACCGAGATGTTGGCAGGCCGCCACATAGCCATCTGGTTTTACGGGAATAATTATAGAAAAAGTATGCACGCAAGACTCACTGTATAATACTGGTTATTGGCACTGGTTATTGCTGACCCGGTTTCGGCGCTGCGGTGCCGAGTCGGCGCACGGTATCACGGATGATGCATACAACAATGAGTGAGAAGGTAATCCGTCGGAAGTAGTAATAAGGCAGGAACATCAGTGAAATCCAGTTAAAACAGTGAACAAGTACAATTAATCAGAATGATCTTCGAACATTACCGGTGAACCTGTTCTCTCGCGCTCCATCAGATTTTCGAATGCCGTGGGTAAAATCAAGTGAAGCCTGCAGCAGTTTGAAATTAGCCGCGGCAGAAGCATACCATACCAATGAATAGTCATGTAAAGAAGTCTTATAGGTATATCCTGCTCCAGTAGCCAACGTAAGTTGACGGATCGGATAATACTTGAAACCGAGCGTAAGAGACTTGGGAGATGTGGCTCCGGAATTTCCACTCCCCCCCTGGTACGTGAATGTCTCATTAATTTCAAACAGTTTGCGGGTAACTCCGCTTTTTGCATACATATTGTAATTGGCCTTTTGCACAAAAGAGATGGAGCGAGAAGTATTTCCGTTCGAAGAATCGGCCAGGTACGTGCCATCAATACTGGCATCAACGTTGCGGCTATAGATATAACGCAATAGCGTGTTGTTCGAGAGCACATTAGCATCAGTGTTCGAGGTTTCCCTGCTGCCGTGAGTGAATTTGAATGTGTTCCTGACGGTAAAGGCATTACTATCATACGACACCAATGACTGCACCTCTGTTACCGCGCTTACTTTAACCGCATCCGATTTAAAGTAATCTTCACTCACGCTGAGATTGACAGTAAAGCGCGGTTTTGGAGTCCAGGAACCGGTCAGAGTGGAAACAGACCGGTAACTTTTTGAACCGCTGTCAGCCGTCGACAAGCCATTCGGGCTGTAATACTGACTCAGCTGCGTCTGGGAATCGCGGGTTGTGCCATCAAAAGAGGTGTACGTACCATTGGTAAAGGTATTGGTCTGGCGGAGATCAAACCTGAGGGTGTCTACCGGCGCGTATCCTCCATGAAAAGCAAGATTCTGTTCAAGAAAGTCGGAGTTTGAGGTTGATATTCCACTGCTCGTTGTCGACGAGTTTTTAATAGTGTAGGAAGCGCCAAAGGAAACGTTTCGCGAGAAACGAGCGGTGCTGTATGTTTCCAGACTCCCGGACAGTGTCAAAAAATCAGATGCTTTAGATTGTGCCGATTCAACATCAAAACTCTGACTCAGAGTGAAGGGTGAACGTTTCAAAGCATCGATCCGATATCCGGCAAGCTTGCTGATAAATCTTGTATTCGTTCCCGTAGCATCAATGTCATGATTTTCGCGAAACGAGGTACGGGCATTCCAGGACATGTCCTGGCTGACCACCCCGGCAGCGTACAAAGGCAGGGCAGTCTGATAGGAGAGCCGGTCATTTTCGTCAATATAACGGGTAAACGATGAAAATGTTCGCGCATTCCAATTACTACGTTCTGCAGCAACAAACATGTTCAGGTTGAAATCTTCGTTAAAGTTAGTCTGATAGTTACTTTTTCGTTTAGAAAATTGCAGATCGGTCGAGACTTTAAGCCAGTTTGAAAAATCGACCCAGCGACGCATCATATGCTGGTCGACTGTTCCCAGTTGTACTTCATCCTGCACGTAATTGTTCGACGTATCGAGATAATCATTGTATTGGGTGTGTCGATAATGAAACCAGTTGTCCTTCTTGTTCAGGCTGACAAAAGCCAGCCTGTTGAGCCGGTCGTTAACCGGATTCGTTGAGCGAAGATCTTTATTTATCGTATCTTTATAGTCAAGAAGAATCATCGGAAAATGACGCAGGACTTCGTTATACCCGTTTGTCATGCCGTTTTTAACGCCGGCAATCAGTGTGGCGCCATTTTCAATATGCACACCATCATTGATGTCGGTTGCCAGAGTATTATCGCCAAAAACTGAGCCGAAGCTCTCCCTGCCACTGCTACTCGTATTTGTAATGGTATTGCGCGTCATATCACGACTATAAGCGGTCAGCTTGAACGGAACCTCTTTCGGGTCGA
>VFJM01000319.1 GCA_009886055.1 Geobacter sp.
CAGCAGACTGAATAAGAAGTAAGTGGCGGGGGATATATGCCGCTTTTTCCGGCACGTTCGAATACAATTGCCAGGCCGGGCCTGGCGGTTCGTTTTACAATTGAGATGGTGGCTTTTCTGGTTTGTGTCAGAGGGGCTGACTTAAGACAGGGGGCATCCAGACTGGGAATAGTTTCGGTTGAAAAAGATACCGGCACGACCACGAACAGAGCAAAAAAAAGTATTTGAGACAGCACTCTTTTCATAGAAAGGCTCCGTCTTAACTCATCATCCTCCCCGACGGGGCGGATGATGGGTTACTTTGAAACTGGTACAAATCTACTTATCCAGCAGCAGCCCGAGTTTTCCGGCCAGCCAGCGGGTGGTAGTGGCCTGGATGATGATGGTCATCAAAATGGTGATGAAGGTGATCGAGGCGATGATCTCGGCCCCCGGAACCTTCATGCCGACGAGGATACCGGCCAGCGCACCCGGGATCACACCGGTCTCCCGTGTCCAGCACATGAACAGCATCTCTTTCAGGCTCCATTTCGCTCTCCTGTCCGGCAGGGCGCACAGGAAAACCGTTGCCGGGCGGGCGACCAGCATCAGGACAGCCACAAGAGCGATGCCGCTCCAGAGGTATTTTCCCATCATGGCAAAGTCGACCTGACTCCCGAGCAGGATGAAGATGAACATCCGCATGATCAGTGAAGTGGTCAGGATAAAATCCTCCAGCTTCTCCGCTTCCTGATGTCCCATCTCGAAACCGAAGGCATCCTTGTTGCCGAGCACGATCCCGAATACGAACACCGCCATGAAACCGCTGGCATGGAAATTCTCGGCGCTCATGTAGGCGCCCGCTACCGACATCAGGGTAACCAGGGGGGCATACTCCAGCAGGAAACTGAATTTCTCGTGGGCGATCAGAAAGGCGGCCGCATAGCCGAGCACGCCACCAACCACGACTCCGATCAAGGCGTTGCTGACCAGGTCGAATGAGGCCCTGCCGAGCGAAAACTCACCACCGGTTCCCATGATGACCCCCAGCAGCGCGAAAGTGACGATGGCTCCCATGGCGTCATTAAAGGCCGATTCACTCATGACGGTCTGGGCTACCCGGTCCTTGATCCGCACCTGCTTGAAAACCGGCACCAGGGTGGCCGGGTCGGTCGAGGCGACCACCGCACCGAACAGCAGCGCGGTTAACAGCGACATCCCGAGGATCTGAGTGGCGGCAAAGCCGACAATGGCAACGGTGATGACGACTCCGATCGTGGCGATAACCACGATCGTGATCCAGACCTCTTTCAGCACCTTGAGTCTCAGGCTGGCGCCGCCGTCGAACAGTATGTAGCAGGAACCGAAGATCAGGATCAGCTGATTGAAGGCAGAATCGGCCTTGACATCGATCATGCCGGCCATTTCCGGTCCGAGACCGATGCCGATCAGCAGGAACACAACCACATCCGGCACCTTGAACTTCGAGGCCAGGATGCCGCTGAAGGAGCCGGCGCCCAAAATTATGCCGATTACCAGCAGTATATGTTTCGCCGAGTGAATTGCCGCTGATTCCATGAAATTACCATCCTTTGGCGTATCTGACCGTAACGAACAGTTCAGCGCTATCGAAACAAGGTATTGAAAACAATCGTTTTAGAGGGTTAAAAAATAAAGGGGATAATACCAATAAGGGCATTACGGCGCTTTGTTTAACTTAAAAAGCACCTGTACCCTGTTTGTTTTGCCGTTATCCCCTCTATCCCTGGTATGTTTAAAGATATTCAAAGGAAGTGCAGACAAACTTCCCTTCCTTGTTCTTCTCAAGTATCACGCGTGTTGTCGGATCCACCGTGTCATTGTTATCCGCGTCAAATGTCCTTTTATGGTAAGTAAGGACAATCCTGGTAGGATTCTTGGTATCCACTTCGGCCGGTTTTCCGAACTTGTCAACGATTTCCGCCTCTGTTTTTTCAAGCGCGTAACCCTGGAATTGGCCACGCGAAGCCCCACCCTTGGCGCATGCAGCAATTACGATAAGAAGACAAAACAGTAGAACAGCTTTTTTCAATTTGGACAAAATCATCATCATTTTTTGCACTCCCTTTTCTCAGTTTAATTCTGCAAATTTACTTACAGTTAGTAGATGCCGTACATTGTTTTTGTGTTCCGGACAAAACCCTGCTCATTTCGCCTGCAGCAGGATCTGCACCTTGGCTACCGTCAGACCTATCCAGAGCGTGACGAGAAAAAGAAACGTCGCCAGCGGAATATGCCTGTCCAGGATGATACGGGGCGAGATGAAGCGGACGAAAGTTGTCATCGGAGCGGTGATCAATTTCAGCAGGGTGAACACGAAATTGGTATCGCGTTTGGCGCCGGCCATTATGTAAAGAATACCCTGTCCGACGAACGCAAACAGGGCGACCTCGATAATTGCTTTGAACATCTGGATGAACAGCAGCATTAGTGTACCTCTTGTGCCTGGGGTGGGGTGGTGTCTTCGATCAGTTTGCGCGTTACTTTCGGGTCGAAACCTTTCAGCTGTGCGATGACTTCATCGACCTTCTTCCGGTCGCCAAGCGTGTAATAGGCCATCCCCAGATGATAGAGCGGATAGGGGCTGAGCGGCTGAATCTGGGCCGCCTTCAGCAGAGACTCGGCAGCCTCTTTATGCCGCCCCAGCTCGGCGTGGCAAAGGCCCATGCCGTACCAGGCGCGGTCATTCTTGGGTGAACGCTCCACTGCCGATTGAAAGTTAGTTATAGCCTCTTCGAATTTACGTTCTGCTTCCAGCACATAGCCAAGGTTGAAATAGGTAACCGCATCATTCGGAGCCATCCGCACCGCTTCCTTAAAGAACTGCTCGGCCAGCGGCAGCTGCTTCTGCGAGGCGTACAGATGAGCCAGACAATTGATTGCCAGCACGAAGTCCGGATCTTCCTTGATTGCCATATTAAACAGTTCGATGGCCCGGTCATATTTGCTGAACATCTGAAGAATGCGAGCCTGGATGAAATACAGCCATTTGATCATGTGTTTTGAGTCCTTTTTGGATATGATAAGAGTACGTACCTAGCTAGTACCATGTAGCATTTATTAAATCAACCACCTCACCTCACCTTTCAGGGGGGAAGCTTCCTCACCTCCCCTGACAAGGGTAGGTGAGGTGGGGTTGGCTCTGCCTAAAAAACAAGGCCCGCGGCAGCGGGCCTTGTCGTTCAGACGTACTCAGTATCAGGTTCCCTGGGTATTGATGTCGCTTTCCAGGCTCGGATAACGACAATGCTCGACGAACTCCTGAATCTCTTTGGCAGGAGGCTCCGTGAGCATACTCACGATCACAAGAACGGCCATGCCGAGCGGCATACCGAACACGCCGGCGTTGATCGGCGCAAAACCGAACCACTCATTGGCAGGTACGCCGCCGAAGAACGGATAGGTACGAACCATGTAGAACATGGCCATTCCGAGTCCGGCTACCATGCCGCTGATGGCGCCCCACTTGTTGGCACGCTTCCAGAAGACACCGCAGACCAGCGCCGGGAAGAAGGCCGAAGCCGCCAGCGAGAAGGCCGCGCCGACCAGGAACAGGATGTTGCCCGGTTTGAGCGAGGTAACATAGGCAGCGATCAGGGCCACTACCAGCAGCAGACCTTTAGAGATGGCAACCCGTTTGGCGGTTGAAGCGGAGGGGTCGATCATCTTGTAGTACAGGTCGTGCGACAGGGCGTTGGCGATGGTCAGCAGCAGGCCGTCAGCCGTTGAAAGCGCTGCGGCCAGACCGCCGGCAGCAACCAGGCCGGATACAACGTAGGGCAGACCGGCGATTTCCGGCGTTGCCAGAACGATGATGTCGGTGCCGAGTACGATTTCAGCCAGCTGCACGATGCCGTCAGCGTTGAAGTCGGTAAGAG
>VFJM01000230.1 GCA_009886055.1 Geobacter sp.
GCCCGCCGTTTTTTTACTTAATGTCAAGCAAAAAATACAGCAACACGCTAATTTTACTACTTTTTTACATTCTCAAAGAACAATGCAAGTACCTAACCGGAAGACGCTGGGTTATTATCTGTTTTAGCTGTTCAGCGAACGCCAAAAACCTGACCGGCGGGTGTACGCTGCAAGAGAATATGATGTCCACTTTCTTTCCTATGCCTAACGGTTGTGAGCACAGCGGGTTCACCGCTGCTGCGCTTGGATACTATATAAGGCCCCCCTTGGGCATACGATAAATTTGTCGTATGCTGGACTTTGGCGAAACCCATTTTCCAAAGGAGGCCTTACCCATGCGATTTTACACGAAAACTCACAAACACTACTGCGGAATCGATCTTCATGCGAAAAAAATGTTTCTTTGCATTCTGGACGTGGAGGGGAACGTGCTCTTGCACCGCAACATTGACAGCTCTCCGGAAGCCTTTCTCAAGACAGTAGCGCCGTTCCGTAATGAGCTCGTGGTTGGCGTAGAATGCATGTTCGCCTGGTACTGGCTTGCCGACCTTTGCCGCAATGAAGCCATTGAATTCGTCCTTGGCCATGCCCTCTACATGAAAGCGGTTCATGGAGGAAAAGCGAAAAACGACAAAATCGATTCCCACAAGATCGCGGTGCTGTTACGCGGCGGCTCGTTTCCCGTGGCATATGTCTACCCGCCGGAGATGCGTGCCACCCGATATCTGCTCCGCCGTCGAACTCATCTAGTCCGCAAGAGGGCTGAACTCTATGCTCACATACACAATACGGCCATCCAGTACAATCTGCCGGTGCTTGGCGTCCATCTTGCCACTGAAAGTAACCGAAAAGAGGTTGCCCAACACTTTCCCGATACACAGGTTCGCAAGATCGTGCAGATCGATCTGGCAATGATCGATGCCTATGACGACGTGCTCAAAGCCCTGGAATGGGATATCGAAAAGACGGCCCGTCGCCATGACTGGCACTCGCTTTTACTACTGCGCTCTATCCACGGCGTCGGCCAGATTCTGGGCTTGGTGATGCTTTACGAGATTCACGATATCAACCGTTTCGAATCGGTTCAGGATTTCGCCTCCTACTGCCGACTGGTGAAATGCAGTCATGAATCGGCCGGCAAGAAGAAGGGCACCGGTGGCGCCAAGATCGGCAATGCTCATCTGAAGTGGGCATTTTCCGAAGCTGCACTGCTTTTGATCCGCTATAATCCTCCAGCCAAGAAGCTGGTGGATAACCTGGCCAAGCTGCATGGCAAAGGAAAAGCTATCGGTATCATGGCTCACAAGCTGGCGCGGGCGATCTATTACATGCTGAAAAACAACACGCCGTTCAACCTGGAGAAATTCATGGCAACGGCATAGAGCTGGAGGGGACGGAAGCAGCCATAATGTCCAACTGGAGCCACATGGGGCAAGCATGAACCACGACCGTGCAAAACTATTACGTGCGTCTTTGAACGCGAACCGGTCAATTTGCAGAGTACCCGGCATCCCTGTCGCTTTGATTAGAGCTCCGTCCCGCTCCTTACATACATGAATCGATTTCTTGCGGTTTCGATGTGTTCTGCCCCTCGCCAGAGCCCGGTACTAACTGCGATGCTCCGTCAGGATCAATCCCGACGCTTTGAGTGGGACGGCATGAGGGTACGGTACAGTTTCCAGGTCGCGATGGCGATGCCATCGCAACTGCTGTAGTTGCAACATCCGCAGCGGTGTGAGCCTCGATAGGTGTTTGGTGCAGGACCTTTCCTTCTGATGGTAAAGGACCTGACTCTGATGATTCAGAAATTAAGTCAGAATAGTGAAACTGCTGGCACGGTTCATTCAAAAAAAACGAGTCAAAATCGTCAAGGCTCACTTTTGCCCTTGACGAACGGGGGCCTAATAAGAGTTGGACACTTTCCGGGGGAAAAATAAAGGGCGTGACCATCTGCTAAAAAATCGCAGATTAGACGCGCCCCTTAATGTTCCTAAACTTTTACGCAGCCAGTTCTTGCAGTACTTCTGGATGCCGCGTAGCCACTTTCAGTAACGTAGCAGCAGCTCCAGATGGCATTTTTCTGCCTTGTTCCCATTCTTGAAGCGTGCGGACTGAAACACCCAAAAGCTTGGCAAATGGTGCTTGAGATAAACCCGTTGCAGCCCTTGCAGCCGCGACTTGTGCTTTTTCTGCTGCGATGATTTCATCTTTTTCAATTGTTCCGTCACGTCTCAAAATCACACGACGAATTGATCCATCCGGCTGTGATGTGAATTCGGTTTTTCTAGCCCATTCTCCGCGTTTCATATCATGCAAAGCCTGCAATAGTTCGGCATTCAAATCACGCTTATTTTCCCATTCAGCCAGTTCTTTTTCGGTTAGTTTAGCCATTTTCAAAAACCTCCTTGAGGCGTTTTAACAGGTTAGGATCAATGTTTTCCTGTACGTTCTTCGCATACATTGTAACCAGCACAATTTGTCCTGAATTGAGACGCAGGAAATAGATAACACGCACACCACCTCTTTTCCCTCGTCCCTCAATTGCCCATCGCAGCTTACGGCAACCGCCTGAACGAGGAATTACGTCTCCAGCATCAGGATGAGCGGTCAGATAATGCTGAAAAGCCGCGAACTCGTCATCATTCAGATACTTGTCGCGAACAGTTGCAAACGGATGCAATTCAATAAATGTGTGCATGGATACAATGTACGTCCTAAGCGTATAATGGTCAAGTGGAATATCGTCATCATCGAGGCGCAATATAAAATACGGAAAGTGTCCCAAGTTCCCCCCCTTTTTGACGGAGTTCCTTCAGCGAAGGCTGCTTGCGATAAGTCATGATATTTATAATAGAATATTCATTTAAGGAGCACATTTATGAAAGCAAAGTATGTTCATGCAAATATTATTGACTTTTGGACCATTCGGTCCTAATATGCAAAACATGTCTAACGGCAGACCACTACAATACGATGCGGACAAGGCTCTTGATGCAGCTATGCACCTGTTCTGGTCCCAAGGGTACGAGGCGACCTCGATGCAGGAACTGTTGGAAGTCATGGGGCTGTCCAAGAGCAGCCTGTACCAGGGATTCGGCGGCAAGAAAGAACTCTTCATCCGTTGTATCAATCGCTACCGCACTAACATGTCTGAGGTCCTTGCCGGACTTCTGGTCAAGGCAAATTCCGGGCGGATCTTCATAGAAAAACTTCTGCTCAACTTCGCTATCGAGGCGCGTCAACCGGAGCATCTGAGACGGGGCTGCCTGCTGATGAATACGGCCACCGAGTTTGCGCAAAAGGACTCACAGGTGGCAGAACATGTGACGGTCGGATTCAAGCGACTGCGGGAAGCTTTACAGGCTGCCGTTCTGCGTGGCCAACTGGAGGGTGAGATCTCGCCTGTTCAGGATGCCGGAGTACTGTCAGATTATCTCATCTGCAGCATAGGCGGGATTACAACCGTAGTGAAAGGAGGTGCGGATGAGCAGAGGGTGAGGGAGATCGTTGGCGTAATTATGAAGGCACTGGACTGATTTTTTTTGACGTATTTTGGACCGCTCGGTCCACACATCCCAACCAAAGGAGCAAGATCATGATCATTCAGAAAGAAAACTATTCCGCTGAACACATCGGCCCGTTTGAAACACTCCTGCAACGCGATTTCCTGGGTTTCCACGGAAAACACTTCATTGGCAAGGAACTAGGTTTGACAGGCTGTGAAGTGTCTCTCAACCGCCTCCCGGCAGAAAAAGGCATGCCGTTCGTACATGCTCACAAGAAGAACGAGGAACTCTACATTGTACTTGGGGGCACTGGAACATTCTTTGCTGACGGGGAGGAGTTTCCGATTCAGGAAGGGAGCCTGGTCCGTGTCGCACCGGAAGGCGAGCGGGCCTTTAAGGCAGGTAGTGAGGATCTGTATTTTATCTGTATCCAGACTGAGGCCGGTACCCTAACCCAAGCGACACTAGAGGACGGGATCCGTCTGCCAACAAGGGCTACCTCATGGATAACTCCAAAAAACGTTGAATAGGTCTCATTCGGGAATCGTCCCATTGGGAGCTTCATCAGGGGTCGGAGCTTCATCATGGGTCAAGTGCGCAATCCATTTTATCTGGACAGCAAATCCGGTATTGACTGGACACTGAATCCGTTTTCAACTGGGCAGTAGTTTTTCTCTTTTCTTCCCGTCAGGTTTTTGGTTTCAGGTCGGGAGGCGCGAGGGGGAGGCGCCAGGGGAGGCGTCAGGGACATTCTATTTGTCTATTAACTCGGGTTTATTGCAAAGTTGGTGAACAAATAAAATGTCCCCGCGCCTCCCCCCAACGGGCATGGCTTTGACCTGCCGGGTTTTAGGGCAGGTCGTAAGCCTTGTTGAAATTTTAGGTGCCGAAATATTTCATAGCCCTGCGAAACCCCATGTTTTCAGCTTCCGCGCATGTTATTGCATACCTCTCACCCATTGAAGCGTTTATCTGGGTACGGTCGTACTGCTGGTCAAAAGGCAAGTGGTAAATTTTTTCTTTGGTTGTTTGGTTGACATTACATTTGATAATTGGATAGCCCTTGTCCATAGCAAAGTTCTCTTTCACTAGAATTCCGAGCCATTCTGCCGCCTGTTTTGCTATCGGGCTTAAAACTGTTGTGGTCACGAATACGGCAGAAACCTTTTTCTTATTCCGTTCAGCACCCGACATACCCATCATGTAGAGCTGGGTCGTTCCGAAAAGTTGAAATATATGTTTTTCGTGAATGACCTTATTAGTTGACCAGCACTTCGCCTGAATGATTTTAACCTCATCGCCTTTGGCACAGATAAGATCGCGCCCCATATCTTCAAGCCCTTTGAATATTCCGTGATATTCAACTTTCCAGCCAAATTTCTCTTGCATATACCCAATGTATCGTTCGTACAACCGACCAATATCGGCTTTGCTTAACCCGCCGGCAAGGTAGCGGTCAAGCGCCCGCTGGTTGCGCTCGGTCGTAGACAAGGACTCGTATTCAACTTTGGGAACATATCGGAGAACAGGGTCAGATTTTTCAAGTTCATCTACAGCTGAAGCAGCACTAAGTGGTATGGCTTCGTCGAGTATTACTTCTTCGTACTCTTCAAGGAACGGGAAATATTCCAGATAACTCCTGAGTTGATACTCAAGATATTTCAGACGCTCTTTGTATTGCCGTTTTTCTGCCTTTGCAGTCGAGACCTCATCAGCCGCTTTCAGAGCAGGATTTGGTTTGTGTCGCAGGTTGGATACTAGTTTGTCATCTGCAGCTTTCTCTGCCTCTGTAATAAATCTGGCGAGCCATTTTCTGCCGGCAATATACCCATTATCAAAATCGACTTTCATGGCTTGGAATTCAGCTATGCGGGTCTGTAATAAATCATTTTGTCTATCAATATCTTCTTGTGCCGAACGTGTTTGGCTTTCAACCTCAAAATGATGGGCTATACGTTTCTTATTCAAAACAAGATCAATCTCAACTAGTTTGTTCTTTGCTTTCTGCTCTTTTTCGTCAAATTCTTTCGCCAACTCGTAACGCTTGGTAGCCAATATTTGGTCGCTTATTTGTTTTGCACGAGTCTCTATTTTCCGGCTGATAGCAAAATAAACTTTTGCTCCAACAAACAAAACCCCGCCTGCTCCAACAAGTATGCTAAATATGCCTGCGCTATCCGTCATATCATCTCTGAATTACTCAAATATTTTATTTTGTTAGTGGCCCAGCGTGTCGGAGGAAGCGGTTCTGTTGCATCCAATCCGCTGGATTTACAACATCGACTCCACATTCCTTACCAGCCGCAATGACTTGCTTGTCCCAAGTGATGAGCGGTAATTTATTCTTCTTGGCAACGACAAGAAAGAGGTGATCCATGGCTTTAATGACAGGAATGTCTACAGGAGCATAATTTTCGAGAAACTGCGCATCGATGTGAATGAACTCAACCATCATCTGCTGCGCACCCGAAATAATTGGCTGCAGCATACGTCCATCTTTTCTCATTCTATTCAAGGTGCAGTTGATTTCGAACCAACCGTGCATTGGCATGGCAAACAGGATTCGATTCCCAATGATGTGGTTCATGAACGACAACGACGCTTTGTAGTTCGGCGACTCTGGATCAAAAGTGTCGATAATGACATTTGAATCGATCACGATTGATGACTTTATGCCTTTACCTTCATGAATCTTCTGGTTCTTCAGCATATTCTTCCTTCTAGATTTCAACTCGTTATTCACCGGAATTCCGCTCATCCATCCGAAATGGATATTTAGTCTGTGAACATGAAATATTTAACATTATAGACGGGTTTAAATTAAACAGGAATATACTGTGACAGTCCGTTTTACGCAATTAGTAAAAATTAGTTTATCCGGTTTCACAATCCGGTTTGCCATAGATGAGAGGCGAAAAACAGAGGGTTGCCTGGGTTTCGGTCAACATTCCGCCAGGTTCACACGGTTTGTTTGTGCTTTTCGTGCATTTCGTGGACAACTGCCGTTTAAAGGTCTGCTGCCTTACAAGTGGGGGAGGGGGAAGAACGTGCTTGAATGTTGATGTAACAAAGTAGAATTTGGGCAGGAATTATTATACGCGGAACTTTCCCGTAAGCCTTGGATCAACAGGTATGGCAACGACCTCCACGACTTCAAGCTTCATATTCTGTGGATGCACCGGATTCAGTACCAAATTCCACGCCTTGCCGAATGGCAGCATGACGGACGGCACCCGCAGTGCAGCCGTTGCTCCCTTTGAAAGCCATTCCCTGCCAATCAAGGTGGTGGAAGTGATCGGAGGTTTTGCGTTCCAGTTCTCCGGAAGCTCGTCATATCTGATCTCTTCGATTGTCAGATCATCGGGAGCATTTATGGTTACCAGCATGAGATCAGGCGGGGTACAGGTTTCCGGAAAGTGAGGTAGAAATTCGAGCAGCGCCTGGGCAGGCGTTTCCGCAGTGTAAAGCGCCGCCATTCCTTTTGGATTCCAGCGACCTCCGTATAATTGAGCGCCCCTTCCGCTCAAGTCCCGGGCAAAACCCGGCAGTGCAACCCGGTAGAGCAACATCAGATAAAAACCCCGTGTTCTATCCGGCCCAATTCATCCAGCACAAGATCCATGCCCGGAATAGTATCGAGCAGAGAGGTGGGAGCAACATTACCGAGCGCATAGCTGGGGGTCTTCAGCCAGGTAGAAACTTTTGTATCGTCTCTGAAGACGTCCCGGCATCGGCGGTATACACGTATAAGTTGGGCTACTCTGTCGGAAAGGTCAAGTCCAAGAGGTGTATTGGCTTCAATTGTTCTCTGTATTGTTCGGGTGGTGGTGTGCAGCCAGGCGGCAACGTCTTTTTGAGGGACATTAATCTTGTTGGCCAGGGTGGTGACAGCAGAGCCCGGCAAGCCGGAGCGGATCTTTTCGATCCACTCTTTTTCCGAAAACGGCGTAACAGTGCTGTTGTCAACCCCAAACAGAACCGCCAGAAACTGATCATCCGGGGTGCCGGAACGTATGTTTGTTTTATGAATTCTCATGGCGTTTTCCTCTTATAGATATATGTCGTACTTATAGCGACAAATGTCAAGCAGCATTTATTCGGATTGAATCGACTCTTGATAATATAGGTGATTGCTTTAACTAAATGATATGCCGCACAGCTGCATGACACTTTCGCACTCCGATGAACGTTTATCCCCCAATAGCCGCTGTCGAAACGGATACCCGTCACTTTTTGCTGTTCCGGCTCACTCCCCTGTGGTAATTGATGTGATATGCGCCTGATTCTTATTGCCTTTCAATTCCTGACCATCATCCCACTCCCCTTCGGCATCCGCTGCGAAAAAGAGGACCTGGGGCGATCCACCGCATTTTTCCCCCTGACCGGACTCGCCATAGGGGGGCAGCTTGCCGGCGCCAACTGGCTGATCTCCCCCTGGCTCGCGCGCCCGCTCTGCGATGCCCTGCTGATAACCCTGCTTGCCCTGATTACCGGCGCGCTGCATCTGGACGGTCTGGCGGATGTCTGCGACGGCCTGGCGGCCCGCGGCGGCCGGGAGCGCTTTCTGGCGGTCATGAAGGATTCACAGGTCGGTGCGGTCGGCGCGGTCGGACTCGTGCTCGCTCTGCTGCTGAAGTGGCAGGCGCTGGCGGCGGTGCCGCCGGAAATCAAATGGCAGGCGCTATTGTTCTTCCCGGCTCTGGCCCGCTTCGGCCAGGTACTGACGATGACCGGTGCCCGCCATGCCAGGCAGGACGGGCTGGGAGCCGCTTTTGCCCTCGGTACCGGCAGTACGGCACTTTTTTTCGCCTTTGCGACTGCAGCCGCTGCCGGCTTTTACCTGTTCGGCTTCAAGGGTATACTGCCGCTGGCTGCCGTCTGCCTGCTGACGTGTGCCGGTCGGCTGTTTTTCCAGCGCAAGCTTGGCGGCTTGACCGGCGATACGATCGGCTGCATCAGTGAACTCAATGAAATACTGGCCCTGGTGGTTATTTCGGCGGTTCCGCTGATCAGGCAATGAACCCTCCCGAAAGCACCGCGTACATCCCGTCAGCAGACTCCGGAGAATATTATGACGCCCCATACCCGCATCTATCTCATACGCCACGGCCAGGTGGCCGGTTTCGATCAGCCGCGTTACAACGGGCAGACCGATGTAGCGCTGACCGATTACGGCGTTGAGCAGTACCATCGCATCAGAGAGCGTCTGGCGGATTCGAAAATATCAGCCTGCTACACGAGCGACCTGTCGCGCTGTACGACCGGCGCCGGAATCATCTGTCAGGCGTTCGGTATTGAGCCGGTCGCCCGCCGCGAACTGCGCGAGCTGAACATCGGGGTCTGGGAAGGGCTGACCTGGCAGGAAATCAAGTTCTCCTGGCCGGACGGCTGGCAGGCTCGGCTGGCCGACTTGGTCAATTACCGGGTGCCGGGGGGAGAAAATCTGCTGGATGTCGAGGCGCGGGTCATGCCGGTCATCAATGAGGTCGTGGAAAGGCACAAAGGACAGGAAGTGCTGGTGGTCGGGCATGGCGGCGTCAATCGTATCGTGCTGCTGAATGCAATCGGTGCGCCTCTGGCAGGGATGTTCACTATCGAGCAGAATTACGGCTGCCTGAATATTATCGACTACTATACCGACGGGCGGGCGACGGTGAAGTTGCTGAACGGGTGATGCCGCACCGGTGATCAAACAGGAATAAATAAAAGCAATGGAACGCGGATAGATATGGGGAGAATTCCTGCCGTTTCGTTTTCATGAAAAAATGTGTAGTCCATCTGGTATTTGCTGCGGAAGTGAGCTATAATACACCGTTTTCTAATCCATGTAGACACCTGTTGCCGGCACTGCCAGGTCTCCGTCTGCACCACTGGCCGCCAAAATGTCCCATCATTCACATATCAGCGATTACAGCCGCTACTTCAGCCAGGGCCAGAAGGTATATCTGGTCAATATGTCGGCGGAGCGTAACAGCGATATCTACGAGTCGCTGAGCGGCGTCGTCACCTCCCGTGGCGTGAATACACTCGAGCTCATGGTCACCTACGGCGGAAATGGGGCGTATGACGGTGAGGCCGGGAAAACAACCTACAAGCTGACAAGCGAAGCACTGGGGAGCGGTATCCAGGTGCTGGCCGACCTGACCGGCATCGTTGCCGGTAATGTCTATCAATTCCGTATGCACGGCGAGCTTGAGATGTTCCAGCGCCGCACGGTCTCCCGCCGTGAGCTCTCAGCGCCAATTTTCCACCTGCGCGGAAACTTCCCGCTCCCCTCTTTCAGAAAGGAGTGGAAGCGGATCATTGATCATCTGCGCAGCAATGGCGTGCCGCCGGGGCTTGTCCTGCAGGAGACCAAAATCAATCTGAGTGCCGGGGGGATCGGGCTGACGGTTGCCGCAACAGACCGTCCGTCGCCGCTCTCCATATTTTTTGTCGCACTGGATGAAGGTTTGCCGGTCTGTGCCCTGGCGGAGACCATCTGGGGGCATCGTGTGGATGAGGGGCTGCGCTGCGGATTTCGCTTTATTCAGATCTTCAAGGCGGATCAGGAACGTATCGACAGCCGGATCAGCGATTTGATCCGGAAAAACGGCGGCACCCACCGTGAGTATACGCGCAATTGGGTGCTGGTGGACAAGATGGTGGCGGATGACCGCAATCTTGGGTGAATTTTGACAAGTGTACAATCTCCAGAAAATAGCACGTTAAAGGGAAACAAAAGATGAGATCACGAGGTCCCCGAACAGTCACTCTCCCAAGCGCCGATGAGGCTGCCGCCCTCCTTAAAAAGATGCGCGGCGAGGTTGACAGCAACTCCAACTACCGGACGAAATCGCTGAAGATCCACGGCCCGATCTGCGCCAAGTGCGGCCGCGAGTTTGACTCTGCCAGTCTGAATCTGCTGACTGTTCACCACAAGGACGGTAATCACCACAACAATCCTCCCGATGGATCGAACTGGGAAAATCTCTGCAGCCACTGCCACGACGACGAACATTCCCGCGGAGTGCTGGGAGATTATCTTTCAGGGGGGTAATTCAAGATACACATCATAATTTGAAATTGGTGTAAGGTCTACTTGAAGTTCTGATAAATCAGCCGCCCGACCAGAACAAGCACCATCGTGATGAACACCGGCCTGATAAAGGCGGTGCCCCGTTTGATAACCAGTTGTGACCCGACCCGTGCTCCCAGAAACTGCCCGACCCCCATCACAATCCCTTCTGTAAAACGCACCTGTCCGACCGAAAGAAAGAAAATCAACGCAACAAAGTTACTGGTAAAGTTCATGACCTTCGTGGTGGCGGTGGCCCGCATCATGGAGTAACCCAGCAGCATCATCAGTGCCATAGTCCAGAACGAGCCGGTTCCCGGCCCGAAAAAGCCGTCGTAAAAACCGATTGCGAGCCCGAACAGCAGGTAGAACGAAGCTGATTTCATTCGTGCGTGGGAATCTTCAACTCCCAGGCGGGGAGAAAACAGGGTATAGAACGCGATAGCCGCCAGCAGCCAGGGGATCAGCTGTTTAAGGATTGTTGCGTCGAGCAGTTGCACCGCCCAGACGCCAAGTGCCGCGCCAACTGCTGTCCAGAGAATGCCGATCCAGCAGTCACTCATTTTCACCGTGCCGGCCCGCACAAAATGAAGCATGGCGCTGCCCGAGCCGAAGGA
>VFJM01000174.1 GCA_009886055.1 Geobacter sp.
GAAAAGGCATGTCTGAATGCATCCCTGTCATCGAAACCGATATAGGTCTCAACGTATTCCTCCCAGCTGAAATGCAGCCCGAGCGGCTCCAATGTCCGCTGAAACGCTGCATAATGAAACGGTTCGGTATCGACAATAACACCGTCAAAACCGAAAATTACGGCCTCTGCCTGTATTCCATTTGGAAAAATGATCATAGATGAAGTTGCCCCATTCCCTGTCTCTATTATTCAAATCAGGTCGCTAAAATAGCATTTCTGATATTCGTAAAACAATGAAAAAGCCCCCGGAATGAGGTCTCTGAAAGTATTTTTTTATATTTCATGCTTAAATATGGTTGACGATTTGTTATTATGCTCTATTATTTGACCAGCTTTTACCGTGTACCGGTGCGAGTTCAGGATATCATACAATCGAAGGAGGCAGTGATGGCGTTACGAGTTGCAATCAATGGATTTGGCAGGATTGGCAGAATGGTGCTGAGAGCAGCAAGCAAAGACAAAAACATCGAGTTTGTGGCGATTAATGATCTTACCGATGCAGCTACCCTGGCACACCTTTTCAAGTATGATTCGGTACATGGCACTTTTCCCGGTACGGTCGAGGCAAAAGATAACCAGTTGATCATCAACGGTAAGGCTATAAAAATCTATGCCGTTCGGAACCCGGCCGAACTTCCGTGGAAAAAAGATAAGATCGACGTTGTGCTTGAGTCGACCGGCCTTTTTACCTCCAAGGAAAAGGCAGAAATGCATATTCAGGCGGGTGCCAAGAAGGTGGTTATTTCAGCGCCTGCTACCAATGAGGATATTACTATCGTCATGGGTGTTAACGACCATCTGTATGACCCCAAGAAACATGTAATTATTTCCAACGCGTCATGTACAACCAACTGCCTTGCCCCTGTAGCAAAGGTTCTGAATGATACATTCGGCATCGAGAAGGGATTGATAACTACGGTTCACTCCTATACAAATGACCAGAATATCCTCGATCTGCCTCATAAGGATCTGCGCCGGGCCAGAGCTGCCGCCATGTCAATGATCCCGACGACCACCGGAGCGGCCAAAGCGGTTTCTCTCGTATTACCTGAGCTGAAAGGGAAGCTGGACGGCATGGCCATCCGGGTGCCAACTCCGAATGTCTCTGTTGTTGACCTGGTTGTGTCTTTGACGAAAAAGGCTGATGCCGCCATGGTGAACGCCGCACTCAAAAAAGCATCCAGAGGGTCACTCAAAGGTATTCTGGGCTTTGAGGAATCACCACTCGTTTCAATCGATTTCAATGGCAACCCGCTGTCATCAATCGTTGATGCCTCCTGCACAAAAGTAATCGGCGACACTATGGTAAAAGTACTCTCCTGGTACGATAATGAGTGCGGATTTTCAAACAGGGTGGTCGACCTCTTCCGCTTGATCGCTTCAAAAAAATAATAACAGATCAGTATCTTAAGAGGGAGAGGGGGGTTTTCCCCCTCTTTTTTTGCCACTCACTTTATTAAACAGGAGGTGAACTGTGTCGATTCGTTATATTGATGAAATTAAGGATCTGAAGGGAAAAAGAGTTTTCATTCGTGTCGATTTTAACGTGCCTCAGGATGACAAGGGGACCATTACCGAGGATACCCGCATCGTCGGTGCGGTACCAACCATAAAATACGCTCTGGAGCAGGGGGCCAAAGTTGTTCTGGCCTCCCATCTTGGCCGCCCCAAGGGGGAGAAAAAAGCCAAATACAGTATGTCTCCCGCCACAGCACGACTCTCCGAACTGCTCGGCAGGCCGGTGACACAGGCACCTGACTGTTTCGGTCCGGAGGTGGATGCGCTTGTACATGCCATGAAACCAGGCGATGCGGTCATGCTTGAAAATGTCCGTTTTTACCCCGGTGAGGAAAAGAATGACCCCGGTTTTGCTGAAAAACTCGCCAATGGGTGCGAAATTTACGTCAATGACGCGTTTGCGGTGTCGCATCGCGCCCATGCATCGGTCGAAGCCATTACCAAAAAAATACCTGTTATAGCTGCCGGTTTTTTGATGAGAAATGAAATGACTTTTTTTGACAAGGCCATGCAGAATCCTGTCAGGCCGCTGGTCGCGATACTGGGAGGTGCCAAGGTGTCCGGCAAGCTGGAGGTCCTTGAAACGCTCATCAACAAGGTTGACAAGGTTGTTATCGGCGGCGGGATGGCATTCACCTTCCTGAAAGCCATGGGCTACAACGTTGGCAAGTCTCTGGTGGAGGATGAACTGATACCGACGGCGCGCACCATTATGGAAACAGCGCGCTCCAAAGGGGTCATGTTCTATCTGCCGGTGGATTGTGTCGTTGCCAACGCTTTTGAGGCCAATGCAACCAACTTTATCACCACTGCCCAGGAAATTCCCGCCGGGTGGATGGCTCTTGATATCGGGCCGGCAACAACAACCCTGTTTGCGGAAACCTTGCGTGACGCTAAAACCGTCATCTGGAACGGTCCGATGGGTGTTTTTGAAATGGATGCCTTCTGTCGGGGAACGTATGCAATGGCGGAGGCCGTAGCCAATTGTTTTGCCACAACCATCATCGGCGGGGGCGATACAGATTCTGCGGTGCGGAAGGCCGGAGTGGAAAACCGGGTCAGCTATATTTCAACCGGCGGAGGAGCCTTTCTGGAACTGCTGGAAGGGAAAACACTCCCTGGCGTCAACGCGCTTGAAGTTACCGCTAAATAAAAAGGGGGATATGATGCGAATACCGGTTATTGCAGGAAACTGGAAACTCTTTAAAACACTCGCTGAGTCCGTTGCTCTGGTAAATGAACTTAAACCGCTCGTGGCGAACAGTCAGGGTGTAGAAATTGTTGTAGCACCGGTCTTCACAGCATTAAGCCGGGTTTCCGACGCAATTAAAGGCTCAAATATCAGAGTGGCAGCCCAGGATTGTTATTGGGAAGAGGAGGGGGCTTTCACGGGAGAGGTCGCTCCTGGATTATTGAAAGACGCCGGCTGCAGCCACGTGATTATCGGGCATTCTGAGCGGCGCCAGTATTTCGGTGAGACAGACCTGACCGTCAACAAGAAAACCAGGGCTGCCATTGCCGCCGGGTTAAACGCCATAGTATGCGTAGGGGAAACGTTGGCCGAGCGAGAATCAGAACAAACATTCTCAGTCATTGACTCACAGATTTCAGGCAGTCTGGCGGGGCTTGCAACAGAAGATTTTTCCCGCGTCGTTATCGCATACGAACCGGTGTGGGCCATCGGTACCGGTAAAACGGCCAGTGATGCGCAGGCTCAAGAGGTTCACGTCTTTATCCGCCAATTAATTTCCCGACAGTTTGGTCAGTCAGTGGCTGATGCGGTTCGCATTCTCTATGGCGGCAGTGTAAAACCGGATAACGTCAAAGGCTTGATGGCTCAGCCTGACATAGATGGCGCGCTCGTTGGCGGAGCGAGTCTTAAGGCAGAATCTTTTGCGGCAATAGCTACTTTCAACGCCTGATTTACACAGGGCAGTTATTCTGTTTATGCGGTCGCTTCACTTATAACTTTACAGCATATAAATTGCTGTGCTATAAATTTTCTCTTTAAATCGTTGCTAGGGGATCTGGTATGACAATTGTTCTTACAATTTTGCATGTGCTCGTTAGTCTGTTTTTGATTGGTGTAGTATTGCTGCAATCCGGAAAAGGCGCTGAAATGGGGGCATCGTTCGGCAGCAGCGGAAGCCAGTCTGTTTTTGGAGCAGGCGGCGGAACTTCCTTCCTGAGTAAATTAACTACCAGTGCCGCTGTTATCTTTATGTTAACATCATTGACCTTGGCGTATCTTTCCGGGCTGCCATCATCTTCCTCCATGATGTCCGGCAAAGGAAAAACTGCTCCCGTTCAGGCGCCAGCTGCTGTGCCGGCTCCACAGAAAACGGATTCGGTTCCTGTCCCTGTTTCACCTGCAGTACCTGCACAGAAATAATAATATTTACACTTGATAAAACTGGACGGCTGTGTTAGAAAAATCATCCTTGTTGAACAGGTAAACAGCTTTAATATTTTAGACCGTGCACGTTATTTGTGTACTCTGCTTGCGGTGGTGGCGGAACTGGTAGACGCACCAGCTTGAGGGGCTGGCGGGGGCAACTCCGTGATGGTTCGATTCCATTCCACCGCACCAGTTAAATATCCGGC
>VFJM01000183.1 GCA_009886055.1 Geobacter sp.
AAGTGCGGTGCCTGCCGTACCAACTGCCCGGCTTTTGCCGCTTTCCAGCGGGAGCCTGCGGTTGCGCGCGGCAAGGTGGCGCTGGCCCAGCATATTCTGGAAGATGACATCGATCTGGACGACCAGACCTACCTGGCCATGTCCAAATGCCTGCTCTGCGGCAGCTGCGTTGAGAAATGCCCCAACGATGTGCCGACCGATGAGATCGTTATAGCCGCCCGCGAGTCACTGGCACAGAAACGCGGTCTGACAACATTTCATGCCGCGGTCGGCCAGGTGATCAAGAACAGAACCCGCATGAAGATGGGGGCAAAAATGGCCTCGTTTTTAGGGCCGCTCTTCTTCAAAAAGGTTCCCGAAACGTCCGGTCTCCGCCTGCGCTTTCCGGTGCCGTTCGTCGGCAACAAGCGCTATATCCCTGAAATTGCCAAAAACAGCTTTATCGATCAGCATCCTGAAGTCATACCGGGGGAGCCGGGGAAGCCGCGCATCGCCTTTTTTGTCGGCTGTATGACCAATTTTGTCTACACCGATGTCGGCGAGGCGGCCCTGGCTCTTTTCCGTCATCTCGGCTGTACGATCATCATCCCCAAAGGGCAGCAG
This sequence comes from Geobacter sp., assembly GCA_009886055.1. Taxonomy (GTDB): domain Bacteria; phylum Desulfobacterota; class Desulfuromonadia; order Geobacterales; family Pseudopelobacteraceae; genus JACRCG01. The sequence continues at coordinate 604 of VFJM01000183.1, forward strand.
TGCTGCGGGCTGCCGGGTATGTCGGGGGGTGATATCGGAACGGTGCGCGATCTGGCCGAAAAAAATCTGGCGGAATTCGAAAAATACGAAGTGGATTATGTCATGACCGCGTGCGCGACCTGCGGCGGAGCTTTGCATCGTCTGTATCCGCTGGTGGTTGGCAAACGCAACCCGGAACTTCGAGAACGGCTGGATGCGCTGGCGAAGAAAACCGTTGATGCGTCCCAATTGCTGCAGCAGCTGGGACTTGATCCGTCTGAGACCGGCGCCGGTGAAGATCTTCGCATCACGTACCACGACCCGTGCCACCTGCGTACACGCGGCATAACAACACAGCCGCGTGAACTGCTGAAAGGGACTCCCGGTGTTCAGCTGACCGAAATGGAGGGGGCCGACAGGTGCTGTGGACTGGGTGGCACATTTAATGTCTATCACTATGATTCATCCATGACTATCAATGACGTCAAGAGTGAAGCCATAATTTCGACCGGAGCCCAGGCCGTTGCTACCGGCTGTCCCGGCTGCATGATGCAGCTTTCTGACGGCCTCAAACAGCACGGCTCGAACGTTGAAGTCGTGCATACGTTGCAGCTGCTGGCACGCAGACTCAAACGGCGATCTGATTTTTTTACCTAAGGTAAACTTTTTTTATCAAGGCTGTTGTTTTTTAGCTTATGTGGAAGGAATTTTATTGACATTGTAAAGCAAATTGTATACAAACCCGCACAGAAACTGAGTTTTACTTTTACTGTCAGGGGTTTGGATGCGCGAATTCAACATTGGGGCTAAAATAAAGAAGCTCCGCCTTTCAAAAAAACTTACCCTTCAGTCTGTCGCCAAGGAGACCGGGTTTTCTCCTGCGCTTATTTCCCAGATAGAAAATAATAATGTTTCACCTCCGATTGCTACCCTCTCCAGAATTGCAAAATTTTTTGATGTAAAAATCGGCATCTTCTTTACCGAAGACGAAGAAGAGTGCCGCTATGAAGTCGTCCGTTCTCACGAACGTAAAACGATCCCCCGCGTTATCTCCAAGGCCGGCACCAGTCAGGGCTATTCCTACGAATCACTTTCATTTCACAAACAAAACAAGAAAATGGAACCCTTCCTCCTTTCTATTACCGAAAAAGCGCTTGAAGAGAATACCTACAGTCACGACGGTGAAGAGTTCCTCTTCATCATGAAGGGGAGTGCGGAGCTTGTGCTTGATGAAAAGCGGATTATTCTTGACGAGGGCGACTGTGTTTATTTTGATTCATCATTAAAACACCGTCTGCTTTCAAAGGATGGCTCTGAAGTAAAGGTATTGGCTGTTGTCACACGATAGCTCTGGCCAGAGCAAAACCAACTAAGATTGCTGATATAAATTACACTGGAAGGATGGCGAAGATGTCAAAAACTGTAATTAAACCATCACTGAATAACCCGTTCGCGCCGGCTAAAACTCTTGAATTTATGATTCCTGGTGAAATCCCGGGGAAAAAGGGCGGCTACGAAGAGGCGATGCATGCCGGCCACGACCTGATTCAGCGCCCGATTCATTCGGTCAGCATCGATCAGATCGAGAAGCAGCATTTCAAAAAAAGGATGACCGTCTGGGAGCGTATTCGCACCCTGACTTCCAGCCAGCCGAATATCCTCTTTCAAAACTGGGGAAAGAATCTGGACGGAGCTTCGCTGGTTACCGGCATTATCAGCGTCGATGGCCGTGACGTCGCTATTTACGGACATGATTTTACCGTTCGCGCCGGTTCGATCGATGCCACCAACGGCAGTAAACTCGCCAAGCTGTTTAGGATGGCTGGTGAAAAGGGAATTCCGGTTATCGGCATGAACGACAGCGCCGGTGCCTTTGTTCCGGCCGGTGTCGGCGGCCTGGACGGCTATGCGGAGGCCTTTACGGCACTGCGCAAAATCAGTGGCGTGGTGCCATCCATCATGTGCATGTTCGGCTTTAATGCCGGCGGCGGCAGCTATCTGCCACGCCAGGGTAGTTTCGTGATTCAGCCCAATGACACCTTTTTCGGTCTGACCGGCCCGGGGGTTGTCAAGTCGGTGCTTGGTGAGGATATTACACCGGAGGAGCTGGGTGGGCCAAAAGTTCACGGCAAGTCAGGCGTAGCCGATCTGACCGTCAACGATGAGGTTGCCGCCCTGCGTACCGCGCTGCGGCTGCTCTCCTACATTCCTGACAACAACAGCGTGATGGCTCCCTACCAGCCGACCAGCGATCCACTTGATCGGAAAACCTGGGAGATCAACACCCTGCTTAAAAAAGCCTTCAACTCGCCGACCGGCTTCAACACCCCGTTTGACGTGTCGATCATAATTCAGCAGATCTGCGATCATGGCGATTACTTTGAGCTGCAGCCGGATCGTGCCCGCGAGGTGGTGACCGCATTTGGTCGCCTGGATGGCAATGTTGTCGGCTTCTGCGCCAACAACAGCGCCGTATCATCAGGCCAGATCGACTGCGATTCTGCGGTCAAAATCGCCCGCTTCGTGCGTTTCTGCAACATCTACAATATCCCGATCATATTCATGGAAGACACCACCGGCTTCCTGCCCGGTCGTGAGCAGGAGTCACGCGGCATCGTTCAGGCCGGCCGCTCCATGCTGGATTCCATCGTCGATGTCCGTACACCACGTATTCTGCTGATTCTGCGCAACGCGTACGGCGGCGCGTACGCCTCCTACAACAACTATCCGACCGGCGCAGATCTGGTTCTGGCGCTCCCCACCACGCGTCTGGCGGTTATGGGGCCGGCAGGCAAGGAGTTCGTCTACAAGGATGAAATGCGGAAAATTCGCGGAACCGCTGCCGATATGGCTAAGAACGGGGCTAAAGAGCGCATCGCAGCCGGTATGAATGGTGATGATGCCAAAAAGGATGCCGAAAAAGAGGCCGGAGAGTGGCTGAAGCTTCAGGAGACCGCCCTTAACACCCGGTACGAAAAAGAGCTTATGAACCCGAGAGAAGGTCTGGCGCTCGGTTCGATCTCTTCGATCGTCATGCCTACCGATCTGCGCAAGGTGCTGGGTGAAAATATGAACTTCTTCCTGCG
>VFJM01000421.1 GCA_009886055.1 Geobacter sp.
AACACACTCTACGTCATGACCCAGGGCGCATATCTGTCACTTGATCACGAAACTGTACGGGTGGAAGTAGGCGGCGAATTGAAGCTGCAGGTGCCGCTGCACCATCTTGGTTCCATCGTCACCATGGGTAATGTGATGATTTCGCCGTTTTTCCTCGGCAAGTGTGGTGATGATGGCCGCGCTGTGGTGATACTCGACCGTAATGGCCGTTTCAAGTGCCGCATGGTTGGCAAGACTACCGGTAATGTGTTGTTGAGACAAGAACAATACAAGGCTGTTCAGAATGGCCCACGAACAACCGCTCTGGCCGCTGCAATAACCGCAGGCAAGGTGAAAAATGCCCGTAATGTCCTTATGCGAAGCGCCCGCGAAGCGGCAACACCGGACGAAGAAAGTCATCTGCGGAAATCTGCCGATATTCAGGCTCATGTGCTTTTTCACTTGAAGACACCTCGTGATACAGATCATGTCCGCGGCTTGGAAGGGGAGGCTGCTGCGGCCTATTTCGATGTTTTTACGTTGATGATGAAACCTGCGGAGCGGGATTCGCTCCCGATGAACGGGCGTAATCGTCGTCCGCCGCTTGATCCGGTTAATGCCTTGATTTCGTTCCTCTACACATTGCTGCTGAATGATTGTATCAGCGCTCTGGAGGGAGTCGGTCTTGATCCGCAGATGGGTTTTCTGCATGTGCCGCGACCAGGCAGACCATCGCTGGGGTTGGATCTGATGGAGGAATTTCGCGCTTTTCTAGCTGATCGGCTGGCAATCACGCTTATCAATCGGAAACAGGTGACGATAGAACATTTCGAACCGCGTCCCGGCGGTGCGGTGTATCTGAATGAAAAAGGTCGTAAAGAAGTTGTTGCCGCTTACCAGAAGCGAAAACAGGAAGAAATTGACCATTTCCTGTTGGCTGAAAAAACACCGATCGGCTTGTTGCCGCATGTACAGGCTCGTCTGCTGGCCCGGCATCTTCGGGGTGATCTGGAAGCGTATGTGCCGTATGTGCATGCGTGAATGGTGATTTATGTGGATTGTTGTTTGTTACGATGTGAATACAGAAACAAGGGATGGTCGGAGACGCTTGCGGCGTGTGGCGCAGGTCTGTAAGAACTTTGGGCAGCGGGTGCAGAAGTCGGTTTTTGAGTGCCAGGTGGATGAGATGCGATTTGAAGAACTCCGGCGACGCTTATTGAAGGAGATTAAACTGGAGTTGGATAATCTCCGTCTCTATCGACTGACTGAACCGAGAGAGAAGCGTGTCGAGGAGTATGGTTCGACACGAACAATGTTTTTTGATGAAGAGACGCTGGTTGTGTAATTTCCGCGAACCGGGTGTGATAGCGGGAAATGGGGGGTGTTCGCGATGTCGAGAAAACAGATAGTTAGAGGAAAACAAAGAGCACATAATGCTACGTTCAGGTTTCACTTCAGCTGGTTCGCGAAACCGGTGGATTAACTAGCTGGAAACTGTCCTCTTTTTGATGGGACAGAGCGCCCGCCCTTCATGGGCGGGCGAGGATTGAAACTGAAATCCTCATAGCAGTCACCTACTCGCAAATAGAGCGCCCGCCCTTCATGGGCGGGCGAGGATTGAAACTTCTCAACAGGGTCCCATTCGCGCTTCGGCTCTTCGAGCGC
>VFJM01000215.1 GCA_009886055.1 Geobacter sp.
GCTGCTCCGGGTACAGAGTTAATCCAAAAGGGGGTCACTATAAAGGTGTACCGCCATCTCTGTCAAGAACTATTTGTTTTTAAAGCGGCATCAGGCGGGGTGGCAAGGGTGATTCTCTCACTAATTAACTGCATTCCCGTGATTCTGAGCATGGCGTGCAGACCCAGGTGCACTACCCCGTTTAATTGCCCGTATCCTCGATATTCTCGGCGCTCCAGATGGGTACATAGTTTGAATCACTGTCTTTCCGATAGATAACGTCAGGCAGAATATTTTCAGAAGTGAGGGCTTGCAGTACGCTGTCATAAAGGTCGCTGTTGTAGAGAATCGCCAGACCACAGTCTGTCGAAAGTGCCCGGGGGGCAGGAATAAGGAGAATCGCAAGTCCGCTCCGTTTGAGAATGTTTTCAACTTTCATCACTCGATGTGCTGAGTTGAATACCGCAAGTAGCTGACCATTTTGAATCACTGTATGAATCTCCCTCTATTTGAGACCACTCTGCCGATCTCTGTGGAATGCTAATTGACAAAAACCGTCCGAGTTTCTACTATGCCCGGAAAGGAGTTGTACATGGAAGGCGCAATTATCATTATCGGGCTGGTTGTTTTTGCTTTAATCATAAGTATTCCATTTGGTTATGCCCGTCAGAATTTCCCCAAATATTCTTTCATGTGGTGGGTTCTGATTCATCTACCGATACCCATTATTGTGCTGTTGCGCATAAAAGTGGGGCTCAGTTGGCATTTCATTCCTTTAACGCTTGGTGGCTCAGTAGCCGGGCAAATTATTGGCAGTGCTGTAAGCCGCCGGAGAAAGCAAAATGCCAAAGCGGCCTAGGATGCCTTTTCCCCGTCCGTTACCAGGATTGGTGCAGGAGAGTCTGGTTTGCCTCGGGTTGGCTGAGCGATTGCGTGAAGCGGAAATCTGGCGTATATGGCCGGATGTTGTTGGTGCGGCACTGGCCTGCCGGGCGTATCCGGTGCGGATCATCAACGGCACCTTGACCGTGGCGGTTTCCAGCGCGCCCTGGATGCAGGAACTCCGTTTCATGACCACTATGATGAAAGAAAAGCTCAACAGCTGTCTTGGTGGTGAGGTTGTTCGTGAAATCGTGCTTAAAGCGGGCAGGGTCGATACACCGATCGCCGAAGTGCCGGAAAAAATCACCGCAGCCCCACCTCTCACTTCCCAGCAGCAGGCTCTGATTGAAGCAGCATCAGCTTCCATTGCAGATCCGGAAACCAGGCAGGCCTTTATCGAGCTGATGCAAGCCAGCATGGAACAGCAACGCTGATTGGTAAGTTAGAAATTATCCTGTTTATCAGGGCTAGGACCGTGTCAACTGACGGTATTTGATGCGGTGTGGGATATCCGCAGCAGATCCCAATCGCTTCTTGCGATCCTCTTCATACTCCGAATAATTCCCTTCAAACCAGACTACTTTTGAATCACCCTCAAATGCCAGGATGTGCGTGGCGATACGATCCAAAAACCAGCGGTCATGACTGATAACCACTGCGCATCCGGCAAAGTTTTCAAGAGCCTCTTCCAGAGCCCGCATGGTGTTGACATCAAGGTCATTGGTCGGTTCATCCAACAGGATCACGTTGGCGCCGCTCTTCAACATTCGGGCCAGATGTACCCGGTTACGCTCGCCGCCCGAAAGCGTCCCGACTTTTTTCTGCTGATCGCTGCCGGAAAAATTAAACCGAGAGACGTAGGCGCGGGAATTTACCGCCAATTTGCCGAGCTGTATCATTTCCTGGCCTTCTGAAATTTCTTCCCAGATGGTTTTGTCGGGATTGAGCGCATCGCGACTCTGATCAACATACGCCAGCTGAACAGTATCGCCGATACGGAACGAACCGGAGTCGGCCTGTTCCAGTCCGGTAATCATGCGGAAGAGGGTGGTCTTGCCGGCGCCGTTCGGGCCGATGATTCCGACTATCCCGCCGCGCGGCAACCGGAACGTCATCCCTTCGACCAGAAGCCTGTCTCCGTAAGCTTTGGCTACGTTGTCGGCTTCAATGACGATATCCCCCAGGCGCGGGCCGGGCGGCAGGTAAATTTCAAGTTCACGGGCATGTTTTTCGCTCTCCTGTGCGACCAGATCTTCATAGGCAGTGATGCGTGCCTGCGCCTTGGCATGCCGACCTTTTGGTGACATTCTGATCCATTCCAGTTCGCGCTGCAGGGTTTTCTGGCGGTCGGTCTCCTGCTTCTCTTGCGTTGCCAGGCGATTCTGTTTCTGTTCAAGCCATGAGGAGTAGTTCCCTTTCCAGGGGATACCTTCACCGCGGTCCAGCTCCAATATCCAGCCGGCCACATTATCCAGAAAGTAGCGATCGTGGGTAACAGCGATAACCGTTCCGGGATAGTTGTGCAAATGATGTTCCAGCCAGGCGACGGTTTCGGCGTCCAGGTGGTTGGTTGGCTCGTCCAGAAGCAGAATGTCCGGTTTTTTGAGTAACAGGCGGCAGAGCGCGACCCGGCGCTTTTCTCCCCCGGACAGAACTTTAATCGATGTATCCCCATCAGGGCAGCGCAGGGCGTCCATCGCCATTTCAAGGCGTGAGTCCAGATCCCATGCATCCAGATGATCCAGCTTTTCCTGTAGAACAGCCTGGCGGTCACACAATTTTTCAAAGTCGGCATCCGGTTCGGAAAACTTGTCGGTGATGGCGTTGAATTCAGCCAGCAGGTCAACTGTTTCCTGAACACCTTCTTCGACAACCTGACGCACACTCCTGGATTCGTCAAGCCGCGGTTCCTGCTCCAGGTATCCGACGGTATACCCCTGCGACAGGACCGCCTGACCGTTAAAATCCTTGTCTACTCCGGCCATGATTCGTAATAGAGAGGATTTCCCTGAACCATTCAAGCCAAGTACGCCGATCTTGGCGCCGTAAAAGTAGGAGAGCGAAATATCCTTGATGACCGGTTTCTTGTCGTAGAACTTGCTGACACGCATCATCGAATAAATAATTTTGTTTGGTTCAATTGCCATATCTACAGCCTCCAGGAGTTAATGAAATACTATTACACGTACCATGCTTTGTCTGTCAATCGTTTGAAGGGTTGTAAACCGTCATATGCCGGAATCATTTCTATTAACACATACAATACGTTGGATTAATCCGAGTCATTCATGTGTCGTATTCAGAGTTGCTGTTTATGGGATGTTTTTGTGTTTGATTATCACTGCATTTAGTATATTTTACGGCTCAGACTGTGTTTACCGGCCTGGAATCTGTCGTATCTCTCGCACCATTGCACCACTGAAGCGGACAATTCCTGAAATATTATTGGAGAAATACCGTATGAAAAAGCTGCGCACCGGGACCAACCTTATCCGGATGTTTCTCATTGCAGGGATTACCATATCCCTGGCGGGCATCTTTTTTTCACTTGCAGCGCCGGTACCCGATCTGGTGCTGCTGGCCTCTCTGTATATAATAAACGTAATGGTCATGACCGCGGTTATCTGGATTCTCACCTCCCGAAAACTGCCCGTCCGCATCAAGCAGATCGCTCTGGCAATGAACAATGCCGCTGATGGGAAACTGACGGAGCGGGTCACCTTCGAGGGGGAAACCGAGATTTCTCTGCTGGCCGAAAATTTCAATTCCATGATGGAAAGGCTTTCCGGGGCAATCACCAAGGTTCACTTTGCCCTGAAGGAACTAAACAATATCTCCTTGACCATTGGGCAACTCTCCGAAAAAGGGGTTTCCTCGGCAGCCGTTCAATCTGAGTGTCTCAAGCGAACATCCTCGGCTATCCGGGAAATTAACAGTTCTATCATGGACATATCAACACCCGTTGTCACCATGACCAGCCTGTCGTCTGACAACTCCACTGCCATGACGGACCTGTCGCAGAGCCTTCAATCAACCACACTGTGTATAGAATCTCTCGTGATTTCTGTGGAAGAGGTCAGTTCCTCAATCATCGAGATGACATCGGCCGTACGTCAGATTAAGGAAAATTCAACCATTCTCGCTGCAGATACAACGAGAACCGCCATACTTGTCGGCGAGATGGACAACGCCATCAAACAGATCGTGGTCCAGACGGCTGATACTTCACGCATAGCCGAAACGGTTCGAAAGGATGCCGAGGATGGATGGAAAGCTGTAGATGCAACGATATCCGGTATTAATGAGATAAAATTGTCTTCAACCGTCACATTCAACGCAATTGAGAATCTGTCCAAAAGAGTGGCAAATATCGGCAAAATACTTTCTGTAATCGACGAAGTTGCCGAACAGACTAACCTTCTGGCCCTTAACGCATCGATTATAGCCGCTCAGGCGGGCGATCGCGGCAAAAGTTTTTCAGTGGTCGCAATTGAAATCAAAAATCTGGCAAAGCGGACAGGTAGCCACACAAGAGAGATCTCCGGGATCATACTGGGGGTCAGGGAAGAAATGGAACTTGCGGTAAAGGCCATCACACATTCTGAAAAACGAATCTCAGAGGGGAGTGAACTGTCTCAAAGATCCGGCAGAGCCCTAAGAAAAATAGTTGACGGCATTCAGGCCGCAAGCAACCATATGATCGAGATTAACAAGACGGCATTCAGCCAGGTGGAGGCAAGTGCAGGCATGCAGCAGGCTATGGCTCGCGTTGCCGAAATGGTTGAGCAGATTGCCCATGCAACCCAGGAGCAGAGTCATGGCAGCGAGCTGATAGCCTCGGCAGTGGAACGCATGAGAAACCTCACCCGGGAGGTTATGCATTCCATTAACAACCATCAGAATTCAGCTGCACAGGTTGTTAACTCCAGCGAAGAAATCAACAAGATGGTTGTAGAAATTTGCGAGGCGTCCATACTTCAGGCGGGCAGTTCCCAACAAATCAGTAACTCTCTCGATGAGTTCGAAGAGTCAACAAATGTGCAAGTCACTTCAACCCTTGTCATGGATGAAATTCTGTTAAAACTTTTGCAACAGATTAATGTTCTGCAGAGAGAGATGGAACAGTTCAAGGTTCTTGAATAACTGAAGAGATAAATTTCCTCCATGGATTGCATCGAAAATGTTTCAATAGCGGCCGGCAACACCTTTCTGCACATGATTCTGAAACAGGTATGTTGAAACGGGAGTCACGAAAGAACCGGGTGATTACTCGTCTCTACCAACCGCCCAATGTGTTGACAATGACTATTGACAAACAGGACTTAGATGGTATTATTTGGAGAAATCCACTTAGTTAAAGAAAGGAAGCATACAATGAGTATAAATATCCAAGAGGCGATTAAACGCTCCATTCAGACCGAAAAGAATGCCATGAACTTTTACCAGCTCGGCGCACAGAAAATGATCGATCCTGATGCGTGCCGCACCTTCGAGCTGCTTGCAAAAGAAGAACGTGAGCATGCCTCTCAATTCTACAAGATTTACCGGGGTACTGACATCCCGTCTCTTGATGCTTTCCTGGATGCTCCGCCGGACAATGAATCTAGCTGGGTTTCCACGATTTCTCGCCTGATTTCGGCCGACTTCAATGAGCAGAAGGCGCTCGAACTCGCTATGGAACGAGAGAAAAATCTTGAGGAAACCTTACTGGAGACGGCTTCAAAGATTAATGATCCGGAGATCAAAGCGATCTATGAGTTGAATGCCAAGGAAACTAATCAGCATTACCAGCTTATTGAGTCTGAATACGCCCGTTTGATGGGCATGGTTCACGAAACTGATATTGATACGTTCGTCCGGGAATAGCTTCGCTCACTCATTCAAACGGGTATCAAGGGCGCATCAGTGCGCCCTTGATACAGATGCTTCAACCGCCGAGTTCCGTACACAAGGATTATTCATGACAGCAGCTCCTCCACAAATATCAGTTTTGGTTCTCGGTATCGGTAATCTTGTTATGAGTGACGATGGCGTTGGTGTTATGGTTGCGCAGCGGCTTCAACAGGAATACCGCTTCGCGGATAACGTTGAAATCATGGATGGGGGCACGCTGGGGTTGGATTTACTTCCAATGCTGGAAAACATTACGAACCTCATCATGATCGATGCCGTTGAAACCGGTAAAAAAGCGGGAACCTGTGTCCGGCTGTACGGCGAGGAGCTGCCGATTGCCTTGGAGACCAAAGTTTCGCCGCATCAGATGGGACTTAAGGACCTGTTGGCGGTATCGGAGCTGATGGGGCATTCTCCGAGGGAGATGGTGCTGATCGGGGTGCAGCCTGGATCAATAGAAATGGAGATCGGACTGACTCCGGAAGTTGAAGCTCAGTTTGAAACCCTTGTCTCTAACGTACTGGACGAGCTGGCTAATTGGGGATTGGCAGCAATACCAGTTTCGTAACGTCGTAAGCGTACTTATCCAGTGTATTAGGGTGTTTTTACGTCTTCAGAAATTTCCCACCGTCAGACCGCATGTATTTAATCGTATCCTTCAATGTGCGTTATTAGTCGCTCATGGCCGGAGCAGCCTCTCGTAAACCGTGTTTAACGCATGTTCCGATGCCCCGCTTGTCGAAATCAGTTCGATTGCCCCTTCCGAATTATCAGGGGGTTCAAACAGACGTTTCTGGTGATCCAGCAGTTCCTCCCTTCCGTCTGAAACAGAAACAGTGCGGGAAGTGCGTTCACGTAATCTTCGTCGCTGCTCGTCTGGATCACACTGTACGAACAGAATGATAAACTCTGCGTGATGAGAAGCTGCCAGTCGGGCAAATACCACTCGTTCGGCAGAAGTCCCGAACCCTGCATCAACCACCACTGAATGTCCTGAGGCAAGTTCATTGTCGGCCAGACGCTCCAGTTGCCGGTAGGTTCTGTGGCTCATTTCTTTCGAATAGAGCCCCTTGCCAAATGAAACATGGATCGCTGTTTCCGGCGGAACCCCAGCCAGCTGTTTTCGTATCGTGTCCGAGTTGTAGGTTGCAAGGCCGAGTTCAAAGGCAAGCTGATCCGCAAGAGTACTTTTTCCGCATCCCATAGTTCCACAGGTAATAAACAGGGTAGGGGGGAGACGGCTTCTCATGCAGTAGCCCTGCGCCAACCGGAAGTAGGAGATGGCGCGTTTTTCGGCGGCAGTACGCTCCTCCTGAGTAATTCCGGCGTCTTGAAGCCGTAGACTTTCTACTTTACCGCGCACGAAGGCGCGATACACCTTGTAAAAAGTGATCAGCTTCGCACTATTTGTGTCGCCGGATGCCGCAATATAGGCGGATAGTGCCGCATCGGCCAGATTCGGACGACGGTGAAAATCAAGGTCCATAAGCAAAAACGCAATATCGGCAGCCGTGTCGGAATAACGAAAGCGTTCGTTAAATTCAATACAGTCGAAGATATACGCGGTACCGTTCAGCAGGCAGATATTTCCGAGGTGTATATCACCGTCGCATTCCCGGATATACCCATTTTCAATCCTGTCAGCAAAAAGAGTGCGGTGCGAATCGGTAAACGTCTCGACATAGGTGCGGATTGTTTCGCAGACAGCCGCCGGGAGAGTGGAGGTTCGGAATTGAAGAGTCTGTTCAAAATTTTCCCGCCAGTTGAACAGAATCTGTTCCAGAGAGCCGAATTCTGAAATATGAGGTGAAGTGGCGGCGTTAGAGTGGAATGTACTTATTTTACGCGCAACAATCTGAATCTCTTCAGCTGAAATTCTGCCGCTGTCAACGAGTCTGTCAAGCATCCTGTCAGCAGGCAGCCTCTTCATCATGACAGCGTACTCAATGACCTTCCCATTACCGACAAACGCCGCGCCGGCATCTGTTTCACGAAGCGCAATAACCTGTTCATAGATATCCGGGCAGAGACGACGATTGAGACGAAGTTCCTCGTAGCAGTAGAAACGGCGGAGATCGAGCGTTGAAAAATCGAGAAAACCGAAATTAACCGGCTTTTTAAGTTTGTAAACATGCGTATCGGTGAGAAACAGCCAGGAAATATGCGTTTGAATCAATTCAACCGTTCGGGTCTGAACCGGGTATGCAGAGGGATCCCGGAGTGATTCAAGGATAAGCGGAGTTATGGCAGATGCCGGCATGAGTCTAGCGTACCATAAATCAATGTAACCGCAATTACCAAAACGGGTACAGAGACAGTTGCGTGCACACTAGAGTGGAATAATCGGGGTGCAGGCAGAAA
>VFJM01000420.1 GCA_009886055.1 Geobacter sp.
AATGATGGCAAAGCCGAAGGTGAAGAGCAGGCTGTTCCACATACGGCAAACATCAGCGTTGTGACCTGAAGCACATTTTTAATGCAGTTTTTTATGTAATCTCCTTTATGTACGCTACACTGCCGGGATGCATACTGCACCGGGGTCATGCGCCGGTGATTTTAAGAGCGGGATACACAAAAAGACTAAACCATCCGCGAGGGTGGGACGGAAGCCTGCTGGGTCTCTCTGAGACAGCCGGGTCGTCGAAACATCTTGATTGGTAATGGTGATCCGGCATTTTTTTGCCGGAAAAATGCGGCACCGGACGCAGGATCCGGCAGAAGGAAACCGTCATGTCAGTCTTTGTGAGAAAAACGATCGGTCCGCTCCGCACGTTACTGCTTCCTGCCGTCTCAGTAGCCGTATTCATGGCATCCTCTGCCGCCAATGCCGAACAACTCCCGTGGCCGCTTAACGCGGCTGACAACCGTCCTGTGCCTGAAATTGCACTGCAGACAGTCAAGCGGACAGTGGATATCTGCCTCAACGAGAACGGTGATCTGATGATACGGCGGAAGGGTGTTTCGCTGACCATGGCCTACAGCCCGTCCGAAGAATTTATCGAACCGCAGGAGCGGATCAGAGCCGCCCAGCGGCAGAATTGCCCCGCCATTAGCGGCATCAGTCTCAAAATCAGCCTTATGTTCTGAACGCAGTTGTATAAGTTATAAAATAACGTTATATTGTCTGAAATGTGGGCAAACCTAGCCACAGGTCGCAGTCGGGACGCTTCCCAATCTCACCATCGCCAACCAGCTGAGGACTACAACGCTCCCGAATGATCACTACCTCCACAAAAACCATCTCTCCCGGTCCTGCCCGGCTATTCCTGATTGTCCTTTCCCTCCTCGTAGCCTGCGTCCCGGTACAGGGCGCTGCCGCCGTACATCAGGTGCTCCCCGGCATTGATGTCCTTGCCGGGCAAAAGTTTGCCATTCTGCGCGGCAAACGGATCGGCCTGATCACCAACCAGACCGGCCGCACGGCTGCCGGTGTCAGCACCATCGATCTGCTGTTCCACGCGCCGGGAGTAAACCTGACGGCGCTGTTCAGCCCGGAGCACGGCATCCGGGGCGAGGCCGACGACAAGCTGGCATCATCTGTTGACAGTACCACCGGATTGCCCATTTTCAGCCTGTACGGCACCAGCTGCCGTCCTCTCCCTGACATGCTGCGCGGGGTAGATATGCTGGTGTTCGATATTCAGAACATCGGCACCCGGTTTTATACCTACATCGGCACTCTTTCGCTGGCCATGCAGGCGGCACAGCGGGCGGGCATTCCGTTTGTGGTGCTTGACCGCCCCAACCCGATTGACGGCGTTGACGTCCAGGGTGCGGTGTCGCTCCCCCTGCTGCCGAAAATATCGGCACACCGCACGACAAAGCCGGACAGCGGCTGCGGAGCCCTTACCAGCATCCACCCGCTCCCTACCCGCCACGGCATGACCGTCGGCGAACTGGCGCGCCTGTTTAACAAGGAATACGGCATCGGCTGCACTCTGACCGTGGTTCCGATGCGCGGCTGGGAGCGCGACATGTATTTTGACGAAACCGGCCTCGTATGGGTAAATCCGTCGCCAAACATGAGAAATATGACTGAAGCGCTGCTATATCCGGGGCTGGGAGTGCTGGAGACGACCAACCTTTCCGTTGGACGGGGGACTGAACACCCGTTCGAGATGTATGGCGCCCCATGGCTTGATGCCGACGCGGTTATGGGTAACCTGAAGCTCCGCGCGATCCCCGGCATCGCGTTTAAACCGTGTACCTTCGTGCCGACCTCAGCCGGAAATCCGTACCGGGGGAAAATCTGTAACGGTATCTGTGTTGCAGCCATGGATCGAGATCAACTCAACCCGATTCAGGCCGGACTGCATCTGATCCAGGCTATTGCCGAAGTGCACCCCGATCGCTTCAGGGCTGACGCCGGTTTTGCCGTGGAGGTGGGCGACAGTGATGTCTGGGAGTTGCTGACGCAAGAGGGAGAAAGCCCGGCGGAGGTGGAAGAACGCTGGGATGCCCCTCTGAAGCGGTTTATCTCCATGCGGGAAAAGTATCTGCTGTACTGATGCGGTGTCAATGTGTGCTGACATATGACGCTGAATGACATCCACGTGCAGCGCAGAGCATCCCTCATATTCAGGGGATGATGCAGGAACTACTGACGGGGAGAATACGACTGGTGTGAACGTTGTTATAGAAAATTGAAATAGCAGCTTGCCTTATTTTAGTTTTTGGCTAATATCTAAAATAGCAGCGAAGGTTATTTTAGATTTCAAGGTGGATTTATAAACGTGAAAAAATTCCAGTCAGGTCATTATATCCAGCAGGGGCACTACAAGAGTTTTCAGCCAAGCCCGATCAACCGTACATGGACACTGGATGACATGGGGTTGATTCAACTGCTTGGTCAGGCAGACCGCGAACTGGGGCGGCTGGATATGTATTCAGACTATATCCCGAACCTTGGCCTGTTCATCCGTATGCATGTTTTGAAGGAGGCCACACAGTCGAGCAAGATTGAAGGCACCCGGACAAACATGGAAGAGGCACTCCTTGACAAGGAGGACGTAGCCTTGGACAAGCGGGATGATTGGGAAGAGGTGCAGAACTACGTTGCTGCTATGAACGAGGCGATTGAAAAACTGCATACCCTCCCGTTTTCGGCTCGTTTGATCAAAGAAACCCACCGGACATTATTACAAGGGGTTCGTGGTAAGCACAAGCTGCCGGGAGAGTTCAGGGTAAGCCAAAACTGGATCGGTGGTGCGACGATAAACGATGCGGTTTTTGTTCCGCCGGTGCATACGTCTATCGAGGAATTGATCAGCGATATAGAAAAATTTGCGCATAATGATGAACACTATTTTCCTGAACTGCTGAAGATTGCCCTGATACATTATCAGTTTGAAACCATCCACCCATTTCTGGATGGCAATGGCAGAGTCGGCAGACTGATGATCACACTGTATCTGGTAAACAAGGGAATATTGAAGCAACCGCTGCTGTACCTGTCAGATTTTTTCGAGCGTAACCGATCAAACTATTATGACAACCTGATGAGGATGAGGGATAAGAATGACTTGCTGCGATGGTTCAAATTCTTTCTGGTGGGAGTTATCGAAACCGCCCAAAATGGTATTCAGACTTTCGATAATATCCTGAAACTCCAAAAACAGGTTGAGGTGCACATCCAGACTCTGGGCCGCCGGGCATCTAATGCTCAAAAAGTGCTCAATTACCTGTATCAGCGGCCATTGGTTGACGCCGCAAAGGTTGGCGAGGTGGCCGAAATTTCCCCTGCATCTGCGTACAAGCTGATTGCCGATCTTGAAGGGTTGGGCATACTGAAAGAGATCACCGGCGGCAAGCGAGGGAAACATTATCTCTTTGATGATTATTTGAAATTGTATAAGTAGCAGGAACCACTATGCCATCAACCACCATCGGCCACATAGAACGCGCCACCCAACACCTGGTCGTCAAGCTGTTCCGCAAACAGGTGGAGTGGTTGAATTGACCATGGTGGAAAAACGTCACTCGTTAGTGGCAATTTCTGTCATTTAACCAAAGGGCGACGTCGGTTGTTCATAATCCTTTTCCGGAAGATCTGCCCCCAGTAAGTAACGACAGCACTTCAGATAATAAGGCACGCTTTGTGCTCTGGAATCGATCAAGTAACTTGGCTGGATACACGATAATACTAAACCATCCGCAAGGGTGGGACGGAAAGCCTATTGGGTCTCTCTGAGACAGCCGGGTCGCCGAAATATCTTAATGGTATTGAGCGCGCCGGCTTTTTTTTGCCGGCAACAAGCGGCACCGGGTGCAGAACCCGGCAGAAGGAGACCGTAATGTCAGGCTTTGATAGAAATGCGATTGGTTTATTCCTTGTACAGTTGATTCCCATCGTCGCACTGGCCATCTTCATGGCGCCATCTGCAGCCGAAGCCAAACCGCGCATGTTGCTGTATGACGCGGAGGGGAGCCTTATCGTACATGAAACGTTACGGCAGAAAGTCATGCGGAAAGTCATGCGGAAAGTGGCCGTCTGTCTCAACGAGAGCGGCGATCTGGTGTTGCGTCCCAGAGATGTTTCACTCACCATCGGGGAGACGCTGGATTACCAGTCGAGGAAAACTGTCGCTCGTTAATGGGGGTAATGGGGTCAGGACAGACTTTCTGCCATT
The DNA here is from genome assembly GCA_009886055.1 of Geobacter sp. GTDB lineage: Bacteria > Desulfobacterota > Desulfuromonadia > Geobacterales > Pseudopelobacteraceae > JACRCG01. Next base: position 4,235 of record VFJM01000420.1, read on the forward strand.
ATTGAACGCGTAGCAACACACATTCCAAACAGGCGGAATCAGGCTCAGATAGCACAGTGAGCATATGTTATGACGATATTTTCGTATACGATACGGGACGCTGCCATCTGGAGCGTCCTTTTTTTTGGACACATTGTCAACCTTGGTATAGTATGCCGGTTGACCATCCGGGGATGACATGAACAGAACTGTACAAAATGAGCTTGAAGATATCAAAAACCGCGGACTGCTGCGGAGCACCAGGCTGATATCCGGTCGGCAGACGGCGCACGTTACCTGCAACGGCAGCGAGGTGCTGCTCCTCTGTTCCAACAATTATCTTGGCCTGGCCGATCATCCCGCCCTGGCGGCCGCCTCGATAGCGGCAATCCGGCAGTATGGCACCTCGAGCGGCGCCTCCCGGCTGGTGTCCGGGACTATGGAGCTGCACGAACGGCTGGAAGGTGCCGTCGCCTCCTTTAAAAAATGTGAATCCGCTCTTGCCTTCAACAGCGGGCATGCCGCAAATACCGGCATCATACCGGCTCTGGTCGGCCGGGGTGATGTCGTCTTTTCCGACCGGCTCAACCATGCGAGCATCGTGGACGGAATCCTGCTCTCCCGGGCACGTCTGGTGCGCTATCCCCATAACGATTTCAGCTCTCTGGCCGCGCTCATGGAAAAACATGCCACGGGGCGCTCCCTGATCGTCAGCGACGCCGTTTTCAGCATGGATGGTGACGTTGCCCCGCTCGTCGAACTTGCCCGGCTCAAACGGAGGCATGGGGCGCTCCTCATGATCGATGATGCCCATGGCTGCGGTGTCCTCGGGGAAGGGGGGCGGGGGAGTGCCGAACTGCTGGGTGTCGGGGGGGACGTTGATATTCAGATGGGAACGTTCGGCAAGGCGCTGGGGAGTTTTGGGGCGTACGCCGCCGTTTCGGCTGAATTGCGCGAACTGCTGCTCAACCGCGCGCGCAGCTTCATCTTTTCAACCTCTCTCCCCCCTTCGGTACTGGCGGCTTCGCTGGCGGCCGTCGAGCTTGTGCAGACGCCGGAGGGAGACCTGTTGAGAGAACAGCTGCATGCCAACACCCGCTTCTTCAGAAACAGCCTCGCGGAAGCGGGCTTCAGGATACCTGACGGCTCGACCCAGATTGTGCCGATCGTCGTCGGTTCTGCCGTTACAACGATGCAGTTTTCAGAAGCGCTGCTGGAGGAAGGTCTCTTTGCCCAGGGGATTCGTCCACCGACGGTGCCGGACGGCACCAGCCGTCTCCGCTTTACCCTTATGGCCACCCATACCCGTGCCGACCTGGCCGGCGCGGTCGAGCGCATCTGCCGGATCGGCCGGCGCCTTGGGGTCGTGTGATGCCGTGGTACCCGAATCGCAGAGGGGAGCAGTTGTGGTATGAAGACGAGGGGGGAGGGTGTCCGGTCGTGCTGGTACACGGCTGGTGCATGTCCTCGGCGGTCTGGAAATACCAGTTTGCCGGCCTCTCCGCTTCAATGCGGCTCCTGGCGTACGATCTTCGGGGTCACGGCCGTTCGCGTGACATATCAGGCGGTCTTGATTTCGCCGGTTTTGCCGCTGATCTGGTCGACCTGTTTGATCGTCTGGAACTTTCGAAGGTTGTCCTGGTCGGCTGGTCGATGGGGGCACAGATCGCGCTGCAGTCGTACGCCGAACTGTCAGGGAGGGTGGCGGGCATGGTGCTGGTTTCTGCCACTCCCCGTTTTACCGCCACAGACGATTTTCCGCATGCCCTTGCCGGGGGTGAAGCCGGCGGGATGCGCTTGAAAGTGCAGCGAAGCGCGCAGCGCGCGTTGGAGGGGTTTTATTCCCGCATGTTTGCCGAAGGCGAGCTCGAAAGGTGTTCCTCCGCGGCAGAAATCAACCGGCTGCTTTCGGCCATACCGGCGCCGGATACCGCCGCCATGCTCGATGCGCTCGATGCACTCGCCCGGACAGACATGCGCCATGTACTGGCGACGATTACCGCCCCGACGCTGATTATGAACGGCGGGGAGGATCGGATCTGCCTGCCGGAGGCGTCATGCTATCTGAAAGAGCAGATTCCCGGCGCTGAACAGAGAGTGTTCCCCGGGTGCGGACATGCGCCGTTTTTAACGCAGAGCCAACAATTCAATGCCGAACTTAGTCGGTTTGCACGGAGCGTCAGTGGACAGAGTGCCTGATACCAGCAGGATCGCCGCAGCATTTCATCAACAAGCCGTCGAGTATGATCAGCATGTTCTCGTACAGAAACGGGTTGTCGCACAACTGGCCGGATCGGTTGAGCTGCACCTGAAGCGGGCGCCTGAGCGGATCCTCGATGTCGGCACGGGCACGGGGGCCCTGCTTGAAAGGCTGCATTCACTCTATCCTGATGCCCGTCTGACCGGCGTTGATATCGCTCTCAACATGTGTCTCCGCACACTGCAGAAACTGGGCCCTGCATGCCGCGTCGTTAACGGCGATGCCGAATGCCTCCCGTTCAGAACCGGGGCGTTCGATCTGGTCGTGTCGGCGTCCGTATTGCAGTGGGTGGGCAATTTATCCGCCGCCTTGCATGAGCTGCGCCGGGTCGTACGGCCGGGGGGGGAGATCGCTCTGGCTTTTTTCTGCGACGGATCGCTTGGCGAGCTGCAGCACTGCTTCCGGAGTGCCGTCAGCGCGTGCAGTCCCGACAGCGGCGGGAAAATGTCCCGCCTGCACGGTTTCTGGACTGTTGACGACGTGACGTCAATTGTGAACAGCATGGATTTTGAAAGGGCCGTCATTACCGTTGAAACGGAAGTTGACTGGTACGACGATCTGCACTCTCTGCTGCGGTCGATAAAAAACATCGGGGCTGGAACGGTGTCGGGCGGGTCCGGAAGCGGCCTCGGGTGGAGGGGGGTATTGCAGGAAGCTTCCCGGCTTTACCTGGAACTGTACGGGGAGGGGGGAAGGATTCCGGCTACGTATAAAGTCCTGTACCTGTCAGCTCGGAGAGGGACGCAATCAGGCGCATGACTCACATTCCGGAGGGGGTCCCCTATTATAACGAACCGATTATTTTCTTCGCAAAGGGATTGATGACACTGTAGTGCACTTCCACCCCTTCACGCTTACCCTCAATTATCCCCTTGTTCTTAAGCAGTGCCAGGTGCTGCGACACCGTTGCCTGCGGCAGCCCGAGACATTCCCAGATATGCTTTACGTTGCACTCCTGAGTGCAGAGTCCTGCAACGATCTTCAGGCGGATCGGGTGGCCAAGCACCTTTAATACATCTGCTTCTGCGGTAAACTTCTTTTCTTTGTCAAAGGCCATTATTCCCGCTCCGATCTGTTTTTTCAAATATCATATATATGGAATCAGCGCTCGTCAATCAAAATCTGTATTTCAAGCGGTGAGTGGGTTCAGCAGCTCGTCAGCCGTACAACCGGTCGCTCAGATGGCAGGCTGCGGTATGACCGCCGGCGTATTCCACCAAGCCCGGAACCTCACGGCGGCAGAGGTCAACCGCATGACGGCAGCGTGGGTGAAACCGGCATCCGGGCGGGATTGACAGGGCAGACGGCAGATCATCCCGCAACAGTTCACTCCTCGATACGGATGACACGTGTAAGCCGGGAATTGCAGCGATGAGTGCCTCGGTATACGGGTGACGGCACCTGCGAAACAGTTCCGAAGCGGGGCCGCACTCCACAACCACTCCAAGGTACATGATGATGATCCGGTCACAGATATGACGCAGTATCAGCAGATTGTGCGAGACAATCATCATGGACAACGCGAAGTCACGCTTCATCTGCAGCAGGATATTGATTATCTGGGCCTGAATTGAAATATCGAGTGATGAGACCGGTTCATCGGCGATCAAAATTTCGGGCGAAGCCGCCAGGGCCCGCGCTATGCCGATGCGCTGGCGCTGCCCTCCCGAAAACTCATCGGGAAAGCGATCGGCGTCCCCGCTCTGCAAGCCGACCGCCGCCATAATGCGCGTTAGCTCCGCCCGCTGCAGCGGAACCGGCATGCCGGCGATTTTGAGCGGTTCAGATATGCTGTCGCCGATTCGCATGCGCGGGTTCAGGGATGAAAAGGGGTCCTGAAAGATCATCTGGGTTTTACGCCGGAAAGCCTTCCGCTCGTTCTCCCCGAGCTGCCCAAGCGGCGCGCCCTTATACAACACGCTCCCCCCGTCCGGCGTCAAAAGAGCGGCCATTATTTTTGCAAGGGTCGACTTGCCGCACCCGGACTCGCCGGCAATCCCAAGCGTTTCACCGGAAGACAGATGGAGGGAAACATGATCAAGAGCGACCAGCAGACGGGTTGAACGGCTCTGCGCAGAAACCGTGAACGTTTTTTGCAGAGCGACTGCGCTGAGAAGAGGGGTCTCGCTCATGAGCATTTCCAGCAGCGAAGCGAATGTGACGGAGCAATCTCGAGAAGCTGCTGCGTTTCGGCACGGCATCTTGCCGCTGCGAGCGGACAGCGTTCTGCGAAGCAGCAGCCGCCGGCAGACGCCGTCCGGATGCTCAACTGGCCGGCCAGTGTGGGTAGGGGCTTTCCCGGTTCAGCATATTGAGGGAGAGAAGCGAGGAGCGCCTGCGTGTACGGGTGCCGTGGCGCCGCCAGCAGAGTGCCGGTTGGAGCGGATTCGACAATCTGACCGGCATACATGACGGCGGTGTGGTCGGCCCGTTCGGCTACTATTCCGAGATCATGCGTAATAAGCAGGATCGAAAGTCCGCTCGATTTTCTCCGGGCGTCGAGAAGTTCCAGTATCTGCGCCTGTATGGTGACATCCAAAGCGGTCGTGGGCTCATCGGCAATCAGCAGTGAGGGGTTACACGCCAGAGCCATGGCAATCATGACCCGCTGTCTCATGCCGCCGCTCAGCTGGTGCGGGTAATCGCGCATCCGATCGCCGGCAGAAGGAATGCCGACGTTTGCCAACAGCTCGATTCCCCGTTCCCCGGCATCACGCCGGGACAGATTCATATGCAGAATCAGCGGCTCGCAGAGTTGATCGGCAATTCGCAGCACCGGATTCAGCGAGGTCATCGGTTCCTGAAATATCATTGAGACCCGTCGGCCCCGGATGTTTCGCAGCGTCTCTTCCGGGAGCAGCAACAGATTCTGCCCCTCAAAAACAATGTCACCCGAACTGATAAATCCGGGCGGCGGAACAAGCCGCATGATCGAGAGGGCCGTCATACTCTTTCCCGAACCGGATTCCCCGACAATTGCCAGTACGGATCCGGTCGCAAGAGAAAGAGAAATCCCCCGCACGGCGTGAAAAATGTTTTCTCCTGTTGGAAATGAGACCTGCAGGTCGTGAATTGAGAGGAGTTCTGTCACGGGAAATTCAAGATGAGGAGCGGTTCGTGTCAGGCATGCGAAGCTGATAGGGTGTCTATGGTTGCCGGAGATTTGTCAAAGCGGGAGCCGGAAAAGACACCTTCTTCAAGAATGGAGATAAATATTTCGACAATGGCAGGATCAAACTGTGTGCCGGAGTTTTCCGTCAACTCGACGATGGCGACATCCAGTGCCAGCGCTTTGCGATAGGGGCGATCGGAGGTCATCGCATCAAACGCGTCTGCAACGCAGATAATGCGCGATTCGAGAAGCTGATCGGCGAGTTTGATGCGATACGGGTATCCCATGCCGTCAAAGCGTTCATGGTGCTGGCCGATGCAGGTACGGACATCTTTCAAAAATTCAATCGGTTCAAGAATTTTCATGCCGATCACGGGGTGCGACTGCAGTTCGTGGATATCATACGCCGAAAGTTTGCCCTCTTTGTGCAGCAGGCTCAGATCGATCCCTATTTTCCCGATGTCGTGCAAAATAGCAGCCCGCTCCAGAATCTGCAGCCGGTCACTGGAAAGATTAAAGCGGCTGCCGATTTCAACACTATAACGGGTGACCCGCTCGGAGTGACCTTTGGTATAGCTGTCACTGGCTTCGATGGCCGTTACGAGCGCCTGAATCGTGTTCAGGTAGGTTTGCTGCTGCTCGTCATACAGTGTCGCATTTTTTATGGCAATCGCGGCCTGGGCGGCTATGGTGGTAAGCATTTCCAGCTCATACTGATAAAACTGTGAATCGTCGGACTTGTTGACAACACTGATAGTGCCGATAATCTCATCCTTGACCACCAGCGGTGCGCATATTAATGTTTTGCGCTCGTAGCCCAATTCACTGAAACGGGCAAACTGGGGTGTCTGATTGATGTCAGCGATCAGAAGCGGTTGGGCGTTCCTGATAACCCAGGTTGAAACACTGGTGTTTTTCATTTTTATGGCATTTTTCGGTGCGTTCATCTTGCCGCCACCGATCAGATTGGTTATGTTGAGCGCCTGCTGCTCTTTGTCGTACAGTACTATATAGCCGATTTGAGCGTTCAATGTACTTGTCGTGCTGCGGACAATGAGATTGAACAGCCGATCAATATCCATGGTTGAATTGATTGCCAGGCCGATGTTGTAGATGGTTGAAAGTCTGTTGATTGCATGTTCGAGATTCGAATTTTTCTGTTCAAGTTCGGCGGCCAGATCGGCGATGGTAAAGCTCGCCTTCTCAACCTCCTCAATTCGTTCTTCAAGCGACACATTCAAATTTTCAATTTCTCTGAGCTGCTCTTCGAGTTTCTGGTTCATCAACCGTGCGTCACGATGAAAATCAAGCTTTTCTTCGGCCCGTGCCAATTCGCGTTCATTGATGACGGTGGTCTGCATCAGGTCCTTTAACTTGGTGGTCATCGAGTTGAGGTGAAGTGAAAGGAGGCTCATTTCATTTGAACTGTTAATAGAGCTTCTTATATCAAAATTGCCGAGTTCGATCTTCCGCATATCCGCGATCAACGAGCGAACCGGCCTGTCTACATAGAGTGTCAGAAAGGCGAAGAGGGTCCCGATAATCAGCATGATCATCACGGCAGAATAAACGATGGTGTTTTTCTTCTCCAGGCGAATGTAGCCGGCTAATTCATCGAGCGATATTTCAGCTTCTATGATGGCAATGACCGGTTTACGTGCGTCATGGCACCCATGACAGTCAGGGGTATTAAGAATGCGGGTATATGAGTCGAGGTTGTTTTTTTTGTTAGTGAAATAGAAATGATTTTGTTTTGTTGATATAATCTTATCGCGTTCTTCTGCCGTAAGTTCCTTGCCGATATCATTCTTGTCGGCTGAATGGAGGATCGTGCCATCGTTGTCGATAACCCGCAGCTCCTTGATATGATGATGAAGTTTTGCTTCGTGCAAAATCGTATTAATGGCGGTTGTGTGGCCGGCTTTCATGGAGCTTTGAATGTTTGCGACGACGCTTTCAATAAGCAGCACGGAGCTTTTTTCAACAATACTTTCGATTACGGCCTTCTGATAGTTATAATGGTTCCATGACACATAGGAAACGACTGCGATGACGATGAGCGACACAATGCCGACTATTTTGGTTTTGAGCGAATTTAAGATCACTATATTCTTCCAGAAAAAATGTTGTCGCGTCTTTTGCCGCACGGCAGCAGTGATATCGCGAAAAAAAGTAATATTATAACATACTTATCTTTGCTGCCGTTGTCCGGGTCACCTGGAACAATAAACAACAGTAGATATGGGCAGTTAATCCCGATCCGGCCAAAAAAACTTTGGAAAAAACGGATCAATCTAAGCGCATAACATTAGTAATTCTTATTGGTTATGGGGCGTGCAGCCCTAACAATACAGTATGTGTGCCAAATTATGCAATAGTGATCTTCCGGCAAAGAGAATCGAAGAACCGGTAAATCAAAAAAATTGACACAACGCAGTGTTCTATGTTTCTATCTCCAGGTTTTGCAGCCATTTAATTATATGCGCATACTTATCCTTCTGCCGCTGGCAACGACCGTTTTGTCGCTGTCGGGGATGAACGGGATACGTGCAGCAGTTCTGGATGAAACCATCCGGGTTGCTATTGTTAAATCTGCTCCCGAAGTGACGGTGGGCGGTGACGGGCTCCTTGTGACGAATGAGGCCGGAGATGCGCTTGCCATCTCGCTTCCCGCCACGGTAAAACCGGTAAACGACGGCTTGCTGGTTGAGGGGAAATCGTACCGGCGCTTGATATTTGCCGCTTCATCCGCAGTGTATGTGAATAATAAACCGTACCGGGGACTTGCGGAGCTGTCAGTAGCAGACAAGGGGATTCTGGTGGTAAACCAGTTGCCGCTTGAGGAATATCTGGTCGGGCTGATTAATTGCGAAATATCTTCCGCGTGGCCGATTGATGCGGTTAAGGCCCAGGCGATTATCGCCAGGACATACGCGTTGAATAAAAAAAACGCTCGCATGGCTTCCCCGTATCACCTGGAGTCATCGGTTATCGATCAGGTGTATGAAGGGTGTCTTATTGAAGACAGTCGCGCCCGGCGCGCGGTTCTTGAGACTGAAGGAGAAGTGCTGACATTCGGCGGCGGCATCATTCAGGCTTTTTATCACTCCAGTTGCGGCGGGCGGACCGAAGCTTCCGAGAATGTCTGGGGGGCACCGGCTGTCTATCTGAAAGGTGTTGACTGTCAGTACTGTTTGACTTCTCCGACGGCCACCATCTGGGAATACAAGCTTTCTCTGAAAGAGATTGAAGAACGGCTGCGGGCGGGCGGGCGAGCTCAGTCTG
>VFJM01000191.1 GCA_009886055.1 Geobacter sp.
CCGCCGATCGCCAGAAGCGCTTCACGCCTGACCGCCATCGAAGCGCCCAGGGCAAAGGTAAGCCCTTCCAGCTGCCGCGCCACCAGCACGTTGGGGATCATCTCGGCGGTAAATCCGAGCGCCTCAAGGGCGGTGGCAACGCCATGCACGCGGGAGGTGCGGTAGAGCGAGGTGACCAGGCCGACCCGGCGGTCGAGAAAATGGGAGGTTACCGACTGCAGGTACTCCGGCGCGACCCTGATGTCGCTGTCGCAGACGATGATGATCTCATGCCGGGCATGGGGAAACGCGTTGATCAGGTTGGATACCTTGTGATTCGGCCCGTGCAGCGCCGGATTGATGACCAGCGTGATGTCGTGGGCGGGGAAACCGGTTATCAGCTGCCGGATGACCGGAACAGCCGGGTCGTCGGGTGAAGCGGCGGCAAACACCAGCTGCAGCTCTCCCTGATACTCCCGGGAGCAGAACGAGGCAAAATTGTCGTAACTCTCCCCGTCCACCCCTTTGACCGGTTTCAGGATTGAAACTCCGGGAGAGTGGGGATGAGCGGTGAAGTGACTGTCTCTGGTGAAATATTTCCGCGCACAGAAAAGCGAGATCAGCGAATAGGCCAGCGACGGCAGGAGAACCATGAAGGGGAGGAGGGTGCGCAGCATCTCAGCGCCCCCTCTGGACGAGGAGCAGGTACGGGGCGTCCGGGGTGACGTTGGTCTGTCCCATGCGCCAGCAGTGAAAGGCGCGCGGGTCGAGCCGGGCCGACCACCCCTCGACGGCCAGCTGCTCATCCGCCCCGCCGCTGTGGCCGGGGTACACCGTCACCAGCACGATTCCCCCCGCTGCGAGCAGCTGAAGCGACTGCTCCAGGGCGCTGCCGGTTGTCTCCGGGCGGGTGATGATGCTCCGGTCCCCCCCGGGGCGGTAGCCGAGATTGAACAGCACGAGCTGCAGCGGCTCCGCGACATGCTCCGCCAGCTCTTCGTGCCCGACCGGCAGGAGCGTCACCCGGCCCGCCAGCTCCGCTTCGGCCAGTCTGCGGCCGGTCTCGTCAACCGCCTGCTGCTGGATATCGAAACCCCAGACATGGCCGCGGGGGCCGACCAGGCGAGCCAGCAGCAGGGTGTCATGCCCGTTGCCGCAGGTCGCGTCAACGGCACGATCTCCGTCACGCAGCAAGCTGTGCAGGAACAGGTGTGCCAGCGGCACCGGCCCGCGCAGCGCCGGTATGGGGGAGGGGGACAAATCTGTCATATGTTCGGAGGTTAGCAGAATCCGGGGGCTTTAGCCACTGGGAATTTGTTTGTAATCGGGGAGCAAAAAGCGTACTACGACAGCATGATACTAAGAAAAACGGTTGGAAAAGAGCAGAACAGTCTCCGTCTCGACGATGCCATTGCAACGCTCTGTGCCGGGGTCAGCAAATCGGAGGCGCGCCGCATCATCGACCGGGGCGGCTGTACGGTCAACGTCGCGCTGGTGCGGGTGGCGTCACGGAGTGTCAAAGCCGGAGATGTCATCGAGATCGGCGTCATGGAAGCGGGGCGTTTTCAGGAACTGAAGCTGCCGCCGGAGGCGCTGCTGTACGAGGACGCGGAGCTGATTGCGGTCAACAAACCGGCCGGTGTCAACAGCCAGCGCACCCCCTACCAGCTGAAAGGTACGCTGGAATACTGGGTCTCCGAATATTTCAAGGCGCAGGGGAACAGCGAGCCGGCCCGGGTTGTCCACCGCCTCGACCGCGGCACCTCGGGAACGATGCTCTTCCCGAAAAACAGGCCGGCGGCCGCCCGGCTCTCGAAGCAATTCCAGGACGGGGTGGTCGAAAAGACGTATCTGGCGCTGGTCTGCGGCCGGTCCGGCCGGGATGAGTGGAGTGTGGACGCGCCGATCGGGAAGGTCGCCCCGGCGCGTTACGGGATCGTTGAGGGGGGGAAGCCGGCGATGACCAAATTCCGGACGGTGGCATCATCGGGTGACATCTCACTGGTGGAAGCACGGCCGCTGACCGGCCGCACCCACCAGATCCGGGTGCACCTTGCCTCGGTCGGCCTGCCGATACTCGGCGATGCGACCTATGGGGGGTTGCCTGCCGGGCGGATGATGCTGCACTGCTCCCGCATGACGTTTCAGAATTCGAAAAAGGCGGCAATCACCGCCTCCGCGCCGCTTGACGGCGAGTTTGCAGAGCGGGCTCGTGAACTGCCGCCGCTTATTCCCCGAATATCTGGGCGCTGAAGATGTAGATCTCGCACTCCCCCTGCCAGGCGTCCTGCGGCAGACCGGCCTTGATGCAGGTATGCTGCAGGAACTGGTCGCGGTTCCAGCCGTATTCGGCCGCCACCTGCGGCAGCAGCACCCCGCGATAACTCCCTTTGACGATGTAGATGCCATGTTTGCCGACCTTGATCTCCTCAACCGAGGCGGCCTTTTCCAGCGGCGAAAGGACCGAAATCTCAAGCGCGAAATCGGCCAGATCGGCGCTCTTCATCGGATAAAAGCGCGGGTCGCGGGTCGCGGCGGAGACCGCCATCTCCTGCACCAGCTGATACAGCGGCTGGTCGGAGACGAAGTTGCCGATGCATCCC
>VFJM01000364.1 GCA_009886055.1 Geobacter sp.
TCTTGCCCGAGGAATGGTTGCTGATATAGCGGACCGGATCAATCTCCTCACGGGTCGGCCCGGCGGTGATCAGTATCGTTCGACCGGCCAAATCTTTTTCAGTCAGTGCCGCAACAGCACTCTCAAAAATGGTTTCCGGCGCGGCCAGCTTTCCGTCCCCTTCCCAACCGCATGCCAGACTGCCGCAGACCGGCGCCTCAAACAGGTACCCCAAACGGCGCAGTTTCTGTTCGTTTTCCAGATAGATCGGGTTGGTGAACATGTTGACGTTCATGGCCGGAGCTAACAGCACCGGGGCTTTGGTAGCCATGACCGTCGTGGTGAGCATGTCATCGGCGATACCGGAAGCAATTTTGCCGACGACATTGGCCGTAGCCGGAGCGATTATGAACAGATCTGCCCGGTCGGCAAGCGAAATATGCCCGATTTCCCGTTCTGCAATCAGGTTAAACAGCTCCGTATGAACCGGGTTTGACGACAGGGTTTGAAAGGTAAGCGGAGCGATGAACTCCTGTGCGGCACGTGTCATGATGACATGAACATCCGCTCCCCCCTTGGTCAAGAGCCGCAGCAGTTCAATCGCCTTATAGGCGGCGATACCGCCGCACACACCCAGAATTATTTTTTTATTCCTAAGCATACAAAGGGCCGCCTCAGAAATAGGGATTACATCTTTTTTCGTGACCGATAGTCGTCTGCGGGCCATGTCCGGGGTAGGCAATCACATCGTCCGGAAGTGTAAAGAGTTTGGTACGGATTGATTCCAGCAGCTGTTCGTGTGAACCGCCCGGCAGGTCGGTACGTCCGATTGAATCGGCAAAGAGCGTGTCACCGGTGATCACTTTACGCTCTTCCTCAAAATAAAGACAGCACCCTCCCTGGGTGTGGCCAGGCGTATGAAGAACTTTCAGACGGCACGTGCCAAAGAAAACGTCCATACCGTCGACCAGGTAGGCATCAGCCTCCGGCGAATTTTCCCCTTGCAGACCATATGCACGGGCAACCTCGGCCGACCGGCTCAACATGGGTGCATCAGCCTGGTGTATCAGGAGTTGAGCGCCATAGGCCGCCAACAGCTGACGGTTTCCCCCCAGGTGGTCAAAATGACCGTGAGTATTTATTACCGTATGTATCTTCAGCCCGTACTGCTGTACCAGGCTGGCAATCTGTTCTGCATCGCCCCCCGGATCGACAATAACACCTTCACGACTCTTCTCGCACGCGACAACATAACAGTTGACTGACAGTGGACCTACAGCAAGTGATTCAAATATCATAACTCTCTCTCGTATCATGCAATCCCGGAATGCATGGCAATCGGGTACATCTGAAGCGGTTCACTGTTTGTTGACATCCGCCGTGGACATGGTACACTGGATTCGTTTCACAATCAACCGACTCGGAGAAAAACAGATGAAAATCGCGGTCGTAGAAGCAGAAAACTGTATCAGTTGCGGCCTCTGCATTTCAACCTGTCCGGCTGTTTTCAGATTTGACAGCAACGGTAAATCTGAATGTTTTGATCCTGCCGGTGCCCCTGAATCGGAGATTCAGAGCGCGATTGACGGCTGTCCCGTCCAGTGTATCCGCTGGACTTAAATCTGGTCCTGATCAGCAGGAACGTGCATCAACGGAGTTGTTTTCTGACATAAAATTGCAGCAAATAGCTTCTATCTTACTTATTTCAAGGAGAAACACATTATGGAACGTTGGATCTGTACTATCTGTCAGTATGTCTACGACCCCGCCGTTGGTGATCCGGATCGCGGAATTGCACCGGGGACATCATTTGAGGCGCTGCCTGACGACTGGAGCTGCCCGCTCTGTGGAGCCGGCA
>VFJM01000099.1 GCA_009886055.1 Geobacter sp.
ACCTGCCCGATGGGGATCGATATCCGCGCCGGCTTTCAGATCGAATGTATCGGCTGCGGGCGCTGCATCGACGCCTGCCGCGCCGTCATGGAGGATAAGCCGGGCGGAACCGGGCTGATTGATTATCGTTTTGGAACCGTAAAAGGGAGCCGTTTCAGGGTGGGGAACACGACCGCTGTGCTGCTGCTCGTTACACTGCTGCTTGCGGCCGGGTTCGTCTGGGGTGTGTTGAGCAGGAGCCAGACCGCCTTTGCGGTGCAGCGAGTTGCAACCGCTGAATCGCGAACTCTGCCTGACGGTTCCGTGGCACAGCCGTGGCGGGCGATTATCGGTAACCGTTCCGAGACCCCCCGGCTTTATTCCATCCGGGTTGCCGGTGAATCGTCTGGGAGAGTCGAGCTGCTCGGTCCGGTACGCGACATCAAGGTAGCGCCCAATCAACATCAGGAAGTCACCTTCATGATCCTCGTTTCAAAAAACTCCCTTCCGCACGATAAGTTTCTGCTCCAGCTGGTGAGCGGTGACCGGCCGGCAGCGTCGGTAACGGTTTTACCATGAGCGCTCTGCCGGAACGTATCTGCAGCCACTGCGGCATCAGCTTCCGCTGGAAAGCGGTCAGCAGCAGCGGTGATGACGGCAGTCAGGCCATTTTCTGCTGCAGGGGGTGTCAAGGCGCCTATCGCATGATCTGTGATGCCGGACTGGGGAGCTTTTATGATCGCTCCGAGCGCGCGACTCCGACGGTAGCGGAAGCAGCTACTTCAAGCTATACCGAAAGAGACCTTGCCCAACATATTGTTTCCGATGATGATCTCTGCAGAATAGATGTTCTTGTCTCCGGCATCACCTGTCCATCCTGCGTCTGGCTGCTGGAGCGGATGCTCGGCCGGGTTCCGGGTGTCGAATATGTCAGCATCTCCTACAGCGGCGGAATCGCCTCGCTCCGTTTCGACCCGGAGCGGGTCGCGCCGCTGGAGCTGTTCTCCGTCATCGCCCGCCTCGGCTACTCTCCGCGCCCCTATTCGGCCGATCAGTCGGAAAAGGAAGCGCGGCGCGAGCGGGATGATCTGCTGCTCCGCTTCGGTACGGCGCTCTTTCTGACCATGCAGCTGATGGCCTACTCCTATGCCCTGTACGCCGGCTATTTCCAGGGGATGGGTGAGGGGATGAAGCAGTTTCTGCAGTATGTATCCTTGTTGGTAACGACTCCCGTAGTGTTCTACTCAGGGTGGCCGTTTATCGTCGGCGCCTGGCGTTCCCTTAAAACCGCCGCGCCGGGAATGGATCTGCTGATTGCGATGGGGGCGCTCTCGGCCTGGCTCTACAGCGTATGGGCGCTTTTCGGCGGCCAGGAGACCTATTTCGAGAGTGCGGCGATGATTGTGACGTTCGTCCTGATCGGCCGTCTGCTTGAGCTTTCGGTGCGCCGCCGCGCCATGTCCGGCATCAGCTCCCTTTATGCCGCTGCCCCGCAGCGGGCAACGGTGGTGGGGGTTGGGGGGAATCGTACGGTTGAAGTTGATGAGGTCCGGCCGGGAGATATGCTGCTGGTCCGGCAGGGGGAGCGTTTCCCGGTTGACTGCCTGATTGTCGAGGGGGAGACGGAGGTCGATCAGTCGCTGGCCACCGGTGAGAGCCGGCCGGTCCTGTTCGTCAGCGGTGATGACGTGCGCTCCGGCTGTGTCAACGTGGCGGCTCCGGTGACCGTGCAGGCGCTCAGGCCGGCCGGCCAGAGCTATCTGATGCGGGTCGCATCCCTTGTGCAGATGGCACAGGCCGGAAAACCTGACCTGCAGCAGCTGGCCGACCGGGTCTCCGGCTGGTTCGTGCCGGCGGTGATTCTGCTGGCGCTGCTGGTCTGTGCGGGACGTCTCCTGTTTTTAGGAGAGAGCGCCGCTGCGGCAATCATGTCGGCCCTGTCGGTCGTCCTGATCGCCTGCCCCTGCGCGATGGGGCTGGCGGTTCCGGCGGCGGTGCTGGCGGGGTGCAGCCGCTCGGCCTCGCTCGGCATCATCCTGCGCGGAGGGGATGTCATCGAACGGCTGGCATCGGTCGACACTGCGCTGTTCGACAAAACCGGCACGATAACCTGCGGTCTCCCCGGCATCATCCGGCTCGAAACGTATGCCGGCTATGACGCGGCGGCCGTCCTCCAGGCGGCGGCCACAGTCGAAGAACAGGCGTCTCACCCGATCGCCCGGGCCATCGTCCGGCATGCGGCCGAACATGGCTATCAGCCCGAATCGTGCCGTGATTTCCGCGCGATTCCGGGGCGGGGTATTTCAGGAGTGCTGCCAAATGGTGAGCGGGTGCTGTGCGGAAGCCGGTCGTTCCTCCGGGAACAGGGGGTCTCTTTGGAGGTTGACAGCCGGTATGACAGCGCCGCTACCGCCGTTCTGATCGCGATAGACGGGTGTCTGGCGGGATGCTTTCTGCTGTCCGATCAGCTGCGGGAGGGGGCCCGGGGGGTGATTTCCGGTCTTGCTGCAGAGCGGATGGATATCTGTCTGATCAGTGGCGACCACCAGACAACGGTGGACCGCATCGCCGCAGAAATCGGTGTTTCATCAGCCTTTGGCGGCATGACGCCGGATCAGAAACTGGCACATGCCACCGAACTTCAGCAGCGGGGGCGCCGGGTGCTGATGGTTGGCGACGGCGTCAACGATGCACCGGCCCTGGCCTCCGCCACGGTCAGCTGCTCGCTCTCCGGTTCAAGCGACATTGCTCTCGAAAATGCGGATGTGATCATTACCGGCGATGACCTTTCGCGCATTGCTACAGCGTACCGCATCAGCCGGGCCACGATGACAATCATAAAGCAGAACCTTGCCTGGGCTTTCGTGTATAATATCATCGGCATACCGCTGGCGATGACCGGTCTTCTGACTCCCGTCTACGCCGCCGTCGCCATGACCGCCAGTTCACTGCTGGTTTCGCTTAACTCGCTGCGCCTGATGAGGTTCAAACACAATGGATGAAAGCCTGATAATTCTGATAGTTCTGTCGCTCTGCCTGGGGGCGGGGTGCTGGCTGATATTTATCTGGGCGGTCAAGAAGGGTCAGTTCGAGGATGTGGAGAAGCCGAAACACCGCATGCTGGATGACGATTGACGTTGTTATGATGGGTGGGATCATCTGACAGGGTGTGGTAAGCGGGTTCAACTCCGATAAACTTCGCGGCGATGACCGATCTTGACAACCCATACGGTAAGCTCGATATCCTGTATCGAATACACGATACGGTAATTACCCTGCCGGATGCGGTACCGCTCCTGCCCCGAGAGCTTTTCCGAACCATATGGTCGTGGATCATCAGTCAGCCCGGCAACTCGTTCCATAATGCGCTGCAGGTCTCGCCTGGGTATGGTCTCAAGCTCTTTTCTGGCTGATTCTTTGAAAAAAATGCTATATACGGCCACTGGCTTTTAGTTCTTTCAGTACTGTTTCATAGGAAATCAGCGGTTCGTTGACGCGCTCTGCAAAAGCGGCCAGGTCTTCTGCATCTTCGGACAAGGCCTGCTGCACGGCGGCATTAACGATATCTGAAAGCGACCTAGATGTTTCCAGCGCCTTATGCTGAAGCGCCCGGTGCATGGTCGGGTCGAAATAGACGGTTGCCCGTTTGGTAAGTGCTCCCATATCTGTTACCTCCTTATGGCATGATAGCGTTATGACGTTGTGGCGTCAAGCGCAATAAAACTGATATTCTGCAAAAACAAAATCAGGGCGGGCGCAAGGCACCGTCCCTGCATTCGAATAATGTTTCCTCGTTACCAAACGGAAAAAATCATATATGAAGCCATTCACTCGCAAAATAAATATCAAACGTGTATTCAAAGTCACGACACTGGCCATTGTCGGCATCTTGTCGCTGCTGCTGATCTGCCTTGCCTTCCTTCCGACCATCGTCAGCAGTCTCACAGTACAAACACGAATTCAGAAAACCCTCTCCATCTCCATGAAACGTCAGGTGGGCTGGTCGAATCTTGTCATGACCTGGTCCGAGGGCCTTACGCTTTCCGGACTCAAACTCGGCGACGGACCCGCGCCGCTCCTGAAAACTGATATCGATCAGATCGTTGTTGTTCCTTCTCTTGGTCGCGGCGCTGACGGGCACTTCGTTGTTGACCTTGTGGTCAGGATCAAAAACGTCCGGGCTGAACTCGCTCCCGGCCCGCCAAAACCACTCCCTCCACCATCAACCAAAGATCCGCTGACTCTGCTGGCTGATTCGATCCAGCGCATTCAGGAACTCGACTTCCCGTTGCCGGCGGATCTGCGCGTTCAGATCGAGGTTGCGCCGCTGCAGCTGGCATATCGGGTTCCGGCACCGGGTAAAGAGCTGCGTCTGCAGGATTTTTCGTTCCGCTTTTTGATGCCGTCGCTGGCCGCCAAACCGGTTACGGCGGAGCTGAAGGGCCGGTTATCGGTCGATGGTCGCGAGATGGGGAACGTCAGTTTCAACGCGAAGGTGAGTGACCTCGTGACCAAAGAGCGGCGGATTCGTCTCGCCTCTGCCCTCTTTGCCGTTGATGCGGCGGCGCCCGGCACGAGCATCACGCTCACCGGCGGGCTGGGTCAGGCGGACGGTTTTGCCGCACACTGGAAGCTTGACCTCCCCGGTCTGCTGGCGGTCGCAGGGCCGTTTATCCCCCCCATGGTTCCGAAGCTGGCGGGGAATGTCGAGCTTCTGCTCCTGGCAAAGACCGATGCGCAGCGCGATCTGCGCGCGACGCTGACGGTTGACGGAACCGGACTGGCCGCGAGCGGCGGTTCGCTGAAAACAAAGCGGGTCGGGCCGCTTGATCTGAAACTGCTGCAGCAGATCGCCACCGACCATGTCCGTCAGCGGGTCTATTTTCCGGGCGGAAAACTGTTCATGCCGGGGCTGATTGATGCGGCGTGGAGCGCTTCGGTGGTCCGTCCAAATGTTCCGGAACGCTCGCTGGATCTCCAGTTCGGCCCTCTTCAACTGGATCTTGTCCGGGCGCTCTCAATTGCCAAGCCTTTTCTCCCTCCCGATATTTCCATCAAGGATCTCGCCGGCGAAGCGTTTCTCCGCTCTCTCTCGCTGCATCTGAACGGCTCCGGAAACAAGGGTGATCTTGCCGTCACCGGTTTCGGCATCAAGCTCCCGCGCGTTCGTCTGGCGCTTAAAAAGGGGGATCTGGCCGCAGAGGACATTGATCTGCTCCTCGAAAAGGCTGAATGTCCGCTGTCAGCCAAACTGCCGACCAGACTGACGGCTGATCTTCTCTGGAGCATCAGGCGTGCAACCCTCTCCGGTGCCCAGCCGCTTGTCGTTCAGGGGGCGCGCGGAAAGGTCGGGGTGGCGGTCACCGACCTCAACCTGAAGAGCGCCTCGCCGCGCAAAGTTGCCGCTTCCGCTACGGTGACACAAACCATTGACCTTGACCGCGCGTCACTCGGAACACGGCTGACAATTGAAAAAGCCCATGAACAGCTCCGCTTCCTGGCCCGTGCCGCCGAGAACGGTGACATCGAGGCCTCTCTTCCTGAGTGTGTAGTAAATGCAGCCTCGCTTCAAGCTGCTCACTCCGGTAAAAAAATAACTCCGATTCCGATTTCCGCCTCTCTGACAGCGGCCGGACTTCGTCTTCCGGCCGGCAAAGGTGCGAATCCAACGCTGCAGAGCGCTGCGGCGGTGGTTTCGGCGGGTGATTTCCTGCAGCTCACCGCCGATGCGGCCCTTTCGGGGTCGTCACCCCGGCGTGCCACTTCAAAAGGCACTGCCCGGCTTGACCTGCGGCGCGCCATGCCGTTTGCCGCCCCCTTTGTGCCGAAAGGTTTGAAGGGGGACGGAGTCGTGAGTGCGGTCTGGGATCTTGCAGCGCCGCTGCCGGAAAAGGCACTAGTCGCCGAGAAACATCCGCTCCGGAGTGCCAGAGCCGGATTATCGCTGTTTGACACACTTGAATTTGCTGTGAAGCTTGATACTATTTCTGCAACAGTTCCTTCGGCCACAGGGGAAATCCACATGACAGGCCTGCGTAGCGGACCGGATCTGCGGCTTGTCTCAACAAAAAAAGGTGAATCAGTCAGGCTTGAAGGCGGGGTGCTGTTTTCCGCGCTGAGCGGCCTTCCGGGAGCCGCCGGGAAGTTCCCCCTCCAGCATGGCTCGTTTGCATTTACCGGCGAACTCTCCGGCTGGAATGAGTTGCGCCTGCACGAAGAGTTCCGGATTGGTCCGCTGGCTGTCTCGCACGAAGCCGAGTTGACCGTCGGCCGTATTGATTCGCTGCTGGACGAAAAACAGCCGTTCAGCACGGCGACACTGATCAAACGCCTCGACGCCACCCTGTTAGCCAATGTCGAGGGGGCGTTTTCACGCGAATTGAAGCAGCTGCTGCCGGGCATTGATGTGGCCGGAGATGTCAGCAGCAGCGCCCGTATCGACCTCAGCGCCGGTCGTGAGCTTGCGCTACGCTGCTCCGTGAAAACAAAGGATTTTGGTCTTCAGCTGGACAACGGAACCAAGGTCGAAGGGATGCGCGCCGATATTTTGATTAATCGGACCTATGCCCTGGCAGCTTCCCAGGGCGAACGCTGGACGCCGCTCTCGACGGCTCTTGTCCGGCCGGCGGCCGTGGTGACGCCCAACCCGGGTGCGGAGGGAATTGTCGGCCGGATCCATGACGATCTGCGCGGTGATCTGCGCGGGGCCCGTTCGTTCTCGATCCGGCGCGTAACGACTAAGGCGTCCGGTGTGCCGCTGGTGATCACCGCGCTGGAGGGCGATCTGCTCTTTACGCCTGAAAAAACCGGTCTCAGCTTTTTTCAGGCGGATCTGATCGGGGGGACGATCCTTGCCCGCGGCCTGTTCGACCTGCGTCCGGAGGTTCCCGTTATCGCTGCGTCCAGTTCGTTCTCAAATCTTGATATTACCCATCTGCTGCCGAAGGAAACCAGAACGCGTGGGGGTGATCTGGATGCCGAGATCACCGGAGAGGTGAGTCTCACTGCACCATTGACCCCCGAACAGCGCGAGTTGTTTGAGCAACTCCGCCTTGCGCTGAATCTGCGCAAGATAGGGGCTAATACCATCGAACGGGCGCTCTTCAGCCTCGATCCGTACGAGCGCAACGAACAGCTGGTTAACCAGCGCAAAATGCTTCGCCTGGGGAGGCTGATGGGGCTGCGGGCCAATGCCGTTGATGGCGCTTTCAGCATGGAGGGTGAGGTTCAGATTAAAGGGGTGGCGGTTGATCTGCCGAAGGTTGAGCGCTTGCGGATTTCCGAGCTGCCGCTTCGTCAGGAGCTGGCCAGGAACAGGGGTGGAATCCTGGCATTACGCCGCGTTCTTGATCTGGTGCGGGCCGATACCCTTGTTGTCGGCCCGAAAGGTGAACTATCATTGAAGCGGAGGATGTATGCACAATAGAATAGTAGCAGTGTCGCTGTTGCTCGGAACGGCTCTTGTCTTCTCCGGATGCACACTTGCCAAGGTTGATGTCAATGTCGTCAGCGAGCGGACGTCGCTTGAAAACCAGGTGCTCGGGACATACAACAGCCTGAGCGAGGATATGCTGCTGGTCGCATCGGTTCGGGGGGTCTCTCCGACCGGGAAGATCGAAGCGCCGCCCCGTCATACACCGGAGCAGGTCGATGCCACCCGGGCGATGGAGACAATCGCATTTCATGCCGATGATATCGAAACCTTTAAACGTTTCGGCTGGGTAGGTGAGAACCAGGAGGGACTGTTAACCCCGTTCACCCGCGAGACCCCGAAGGTGGCGTCTGCAGAGCTGAAGTCGTTTGCCGCCAACTACAGCGAAGCGGAATTTCAGCAGGTGGTGAAGGAGGTCAACCAGTCGCGGGAGACCCTGATGATGCGGGTGGTCCAGACCAATGAAAACTTTACGATCAAGGATCTGCCGGCAATCCGCAAGGTATTTGCCCGGATAAACCGTCAGAACAGCGCGCCAGGCTCCAAGGTGCAGGATGCCGATGGCCGGTGGCAGACGCTATGAAACGGCATCGGGTGGGGGAGATACTCGGTCTGTTCGCGCTGGTTCTGTTGACCTGCTCTTCACCGGCAACAGCACTCCCGCTGGGCGATGAGCTGCTGGCGCCGGCTGTACCCCGTTCCACGCCCCGCTCCCGTCCGGAACTCTCCCCTCAGCCCGCCATCTTCAGCTCGCGCCAGGTTCTGTACGTTGCCCGGGCTGCCGACGGCACACGAATGGTCACCGTTGAACGGGGGGACAAGGGGGATGAACTCTGGCTTTACTCCTTCGCCGCAGTTCCGGAGCTGCCGCGGCTGCTCCATTCAAGCCCGGTCCGTCTGGCCGCCCCCGCCCTCAATTCCGGCGGAACGCTCGTTGCCTTTGTTGATGCACAAGATGATGTCAAGGGTGATATCTGGCTGATAAACCTTGCAAAGTCTGATTCTGCTCCCCGGCGATTGACCGGCCGGGAATCTGCCGATGATGCGCCGGTGTTTATGGCTGATGGAGCAGCACTGGTGTATCAGAGACAGATGCCGGGATCCGGGTTGCGTGAACTGGTGCGGATCCACCTCAAGGATAACCGGAGCGAACAGCTGAAGATCGGCATCGATGCCGCTTTTGCAGCCCCTTCTCCGGACGGGGGGAGGTGGCTGTTCGTGTCGCGGCACTCCGATCCGAACGGCGATCTCTGGCTCTGGAACGAACAAGGCGGACAGCTTACGCAGCTGACGGGTGGCGCAGGTCGCGATCTCTATCCGGCCTGGGAAACCCCGGATACGATCCTTTTTACCCGCCAGTCCGCCGCCTTTGGGGATGCCGTGACCGGCCAGGAGTCGGGGCAGATTTACCGGCTGTATCTGAAGCGGGACGGCGATGACGGCTTTCCGTTTGTTTCTCCTCTCACCTCAGCCGCATTGATGGCGGTGGCGCCGATTCCGGCGGGGGACCGATTTTACTTCGTTGCCGGTTTGGCCGGTGGCGGGCAGGTGATGTCTCTCCCCGTATCCGGCGAAATCCCGGATCGGCCGACCGTTGCTGAACAGTGGGCGCTGGCACGCATACTTCTGGAGCGTCAGCCCCCCGATCCGGCTCATGCCCGTTTGGCTTCCGCCCGTGTTTCGGCGCGTGAGGATTCGCCGACGCAGGAGGGGGCGCTTGCCGGGCTGGCGCTGGCCGGGCTGATGGAACAGGCGGGTGAAGCCGCTCAAGCCGGGGAGCAGTACGCTTCGGTGGCGCGTCGCTACGCCCGGTTCCCGCGGGAAGCGGCACTGGCCGGAATCGCGCGGATCAGAGTCCAGGCGGCCCAGCGCTGCAGCGATGTCGTTTTGCTGCAGCGGCGGCAGGAGATACTCCGCGAGGCGGCGCAGGAGATGAAGGCCGCTGCGGAGGGGAAAGGCGCCGATGCTGCGGCCCGCTATCTGATCGATTCGGCCCGCCTGCTGACTGATTTCGGCGGAGGCGCCGCCGATCAACTGACCGCAGTCGGGTTGGCTGAACAGGTCGCCCGGCTGAAGGATGCCGCCAGGCCGCTCAAGGCGGAGGCTTCCCTGCGGCGCGCCTTGCTGCTGGCAAAGCTTGAGCAAGGCGAGGGGGCGCTTGGCGCTCTGGTAAACGTTGCAACTGAATATGGTGACCAGGAAGAGTGGGCTGAAGCGGCGATTACCGCCGTTCTTGATCAGGTTTCTCCCCGTGATCGCTCGGATCAGGCGGCGCTCTCGGCGCTGGCAGAACGGTATCGATTATCTCTTCCCCGCCTGGCGATGGGAGCCTGGAACCGCCAGGGTGACGTGGCCTATCGCGCGAATGAGTGGGCCAAGGCCAAGGATGCCTATCGCACGGTTCTGGAAAATTTTCCCGTAGTACCGACTCCGACCGCTGCGGCGCGCTTTGCGCTGGCGGAAGTGCTCTATCGTGAGGAACGCTACGCGGAAGCAAAGGCGCTGTATGAAACGGAGATGAACGAGCAGCCGGAGGACACGCCGCTCTACCAGCTCGCCCGGGCCGCCTATATACGCAAAACGGTCGCGGCGGGTGAAAATCTGTACCGACTGGGGGAAGTCGCCGCTGCCCGTTCGATTTTTCTCGACCTTATCCGCTATGACGGGCGGAGCATCGAGGCGCATCGCGGCTACATCAAATCGGTTGCGGCGATGGGGCAGGCCGGGGAGCTGCTCGACCTGTACCGCAAGCTGCTCCACACCTATCCCGATGATCCGGTGCTGCTGTATGCAACGGGGCTCACGCTGACCTATCTGCCGGGCAAGGAACGCCTGGAGGAGGCAGACCGTTTGATCTCCCGGGCGGCGGACAGGATGCCGTCATCGGAATATCCTCCCCAGACCAGGGGGTATATTGCCGAAATCGCCGAAACGGTGCATGGCGAACGGGGCGGGCTGGAACGGGCGCTGGCACATTACCGCCGCGCCTGGCTGCTCAACCGGCCGTTGGAACAGCCGGAAAACCGGGCCAACCTGGATCTGAACATCGGCAATATTGCGTTTCTGCTCGGCAGCAAAGCAACCGCCTGGAAGTTTTACAGCCAGAGACTCGCCTCGGGTATACCGTTCGATAATCAGGATACCGAGCTGATCTTTCAGCAGCGCTATGCTGCGGTAGCGTTCCAGATGCGCGAGAAGGAAGCTCCTATCGCGGGCTATCTCAGGGCGCTTCAACTGGTCGAGGCACGATTGAATCCGTCCCGTCCGCTCGATCTGTTCGGCCGTCTGTCGAGGAGGGTCGTGGAACGGCTCTTTTCCGGAACGGGGCGCTCCAGGGCAGCGGAAGCGGCACTGGGCGAGCACCAGGCAATCAGCGCCGAACTTGAGCGACTCGGTGCGTCCCCTCCCGAGGCACCCCCGTCGGCCGGGTGGAACAGTTTCGACAAGACGACCCGTTCTCTGCTTGAACGGCAGCGGGCACTCCTCTCCTCCTCACCTTCCTGGAGCAAGGATGCCGCCAAGAGCGCCGCCGAGCTGAGCGGCATGGCAGCCGCCGTGGAAAAGGAGCTGGATGCCGTTCCGCGCCTGGTGGAAACGGCTGCGGAGATCCACGACCGGCTCGGGCTGGCGTACCTCGAAGCTGATCGCTATGCCGCTGCCCGCGAGCAGTTTGATGCCGCCTTCAAACTGAATCAGGGGCTCGGCTTCACCGGCAACCTTGCCTCCAACCGGCGTTCCGCCAGCATTGCCGCCTATAAGGAGGCGCATCTCGCTTCCGGCGAGGAGCAGCAACGACTGCTGCGCCTGAGCCGTGACGGTTTCGCCCAGCTGTTGACGTTGATTGCCACGAACCCGCCCAAGTCGAAAGCACCGGCAAAGCGGAGCGGCGGTCTGGTGGAACTGTCCGCAAACCTGGCGCTGGACAAGGGCGGTTCAACCGAAGCAGCTTTCGGCTTCAGCGCCGAACAGGAAAAACGGCTGGCCGAAATTTATCTGGCCCGCATTCAATCCGAGCTGGGTGACCCGGCAGCCGCTGCCGCCCTGCTGAGGAATCAGCTGAAGCAGTATCCGTCCGATAACAAAAAAATAGCTGTACCTGATCTGTACGGAGTCACGCTCCTCTCGCACCGCACCGCTCATATCGATTATGCGCTGGGTGACCTCAAAAATGCGGCTGCCGGCTTTCAGCGCTCTACGCTCCTGGCTCTGCAGGGGGGAAACCCGATCAGCGCCATGCTTAATCTTGTCAACTGGGGACAACTCCTGGCTGCAGACGGGAAACCGGGAGATCTTGCCGGTTTTCTGAACGCCGAGGCGCGCGTTTCCCGACTGGCGGACGGCTCTCGCACTGCACTCCCGCCGCTCGTGTATGGCCGCTATCACAATGACGCCGGGGCGCTTCTCGCCCGGCTTGCCACGACCGCAGCCGATGACGGCGCCCGTCAGGCGCTTCTGTACAAAGCACTGGAACAGTGGGACCGGACGCTCTTCATTGCCGCTGACAGCCGTGACAGAGATGTGCTCCATCAGCAGCGCCGTCAGCGGGCGGCGGCCCAGCTTAACCGCGCCGCAGTTCTTGCCGCTCTTGGTCTGACCGATGGCGCGAGAGCGGCCCGGAGTGCCGCCCTCGATGAAGCCCGCACCGTTGCGGCGTATTCGCTCGAATGGCGCGCTCTTGCCTTGCTCGGCCACTACGATGACGCGCTCGGACTGCTCTTTCATCTGCCGTTGACGGAGTATGACCTGCAGCGGGGAGAGCTCCTGGAGCGCTTTGCACCGCATCTTGAGACGCTCGCCGCCAGGAACCCCGAACAGTCGTTTGCGCTGCTGGAAAAGTTGAGTGAGATCGAACGGGTCCAGCTTCTCGCGCGGGGCGCTCTCGGGCTGAGTGATCCGGCTACAGTCGGCCAGTTCCGAGCCGCAGCGCCTCATCTGGTCGAAATCGACCGGCTCCGCGATGCGGCTGCCAAGGCAGCGGCTGCAGACAAGGAGTATCTGCAGCTTCGGCTTCAGCAGGAGCAGGCGGTCATGGACGATTTGTTCGGAGCCACGCTCGAACGAATCCCCTCTTTTTACGCACAGGGAGGAGAAAGTGCGCTCCGACTGGCGGCAGCATCGGTTGATCTGAGCGTGTTGTCCCGAGCCGGTGATGGTTCGCAAGCCCAAGGCGATGCCTTCAAGGTTGCAGAGCAGCGCTTCAGCACCATTTTGCTGATGTTCAACAAGGAGTGCGCCGCCGGGAAGGGTGGAAGGCTCTGCATGCTGATTTCACCGCAACCGGTCGAACTGATCGATGTTCAGGAAACTCTCCCGGGAAAGACGCTGCTCCGCTTCACACCACTCGACAGCAGTCGCTGGCTGCTCTTTACAATCGGCGGCACGGCGGGGATCATCGCCGAAACGGTTGACAGGAGTGCGCTCGATGTTCGACTCTCTGCTGTCCCGCCGATTCTGGCTGCCTATGAGGAACCCGGCCGTTTTAGCTCCGCTCCGGTGATCAGCTGGGGGCTCAGCGCCAGTCACCTTGTCCGGTCGGTTTCCGGGCGCAAACCGTTCCGCCGCCAGATCCTCGATCCGTCCGGCTGGTGGCCGGTCGCCGATCCGTTCTCAAAGCTGGTGTCACCGGCGATGACCGACCGACTACCCGATGCCCATACGCTGGTGCTCCCGGCCCGGGCCGGTCTGTTGCCTGAAGTCCCGTCACTCCCGGGTGGAAGCGGATACTCGCTGCCGTTGTGGGAAGATGAGAAAGGTCAGCGCCGTCCGTTTTCCGAACTGGCTGCAGCGGAAAATCTCTCTCTGGTTGTTGCCCCGAACGCCGGTTCACGACAGGCCTACAGCCTGGGGCAACTGGCGGCGCTGCAGGGTGTGCCGTCGCTCCTTCTCGCCGATGGCGCAACAGTAGAATCACGGGCGTTTGTCGAAGCGTATGCGCGGCAGTCTCTCGGTGATGCCCGCAAACAGCTGAAACCGGGCTGGCTGCTGATCGGCGACTGGGGTCCGGACGCAACCGAAGCGGCAAAGCTGGGGAAAAGCCGTTTCACCGAATACGGCAAGGCAGGGGTGCTGGCTCACAACGCCGGGTCATACCCGAAAGCGCTCTCTCTCTTTGAAAATGCCCTGACAATCGTCGCCGAAAATCCCACTCTGGCAAAGCAGCGCACCCCGCTTCACCGTTATGCCCGCGAAAGCGCGTTTGCCGCCGGATTTACCGATCGGGCGATTATCCACGCCGATGCTCTGGTCAAGGGATTGGCCAAGGAGAAGCCGTATTCGGCTGAACATGCCGATGCGCTGCTGAGGCTCGGTCTTCTGCAGGGGAATGCCGAACGGTTTTCCGATGCAGCCGTTTCATTGAAAGAGGGGGTCGGCATATTTGCCGATCTCGGTATGGCAAAGGAGCAGGCGGCTGCGCTGGCGGACTTCGGCGTCGTGATGGAGAATGCGGTCAATTTTGCGGCGGCCCGGACGTTTTTCGAGGAATCTGCCGGTCTGCGCCGGACGTTGAAGGATGACGTGTCTCTGGCCGAACAGTACCGGAATCTCGGTCGCATCTATGACCTCCGGCTCAACCAGTATGCCGTGGCCGAACAGTATTATGCCCAGGCCGGAGAAATCTACGCCAAGGGAGGCAACACGCCTCTTGAAGCCGAAACGCTTCTCGAGCGGGGGCGCTGCCAGCGCCTGCTCGGCAATTTCCCGGCCGCCGACAAACTCTACAGCGATGCGCTGGCAAAAGTCGGCGCAAAGGATCTGCGCACGAAGATGCGGATCGTGCTGGAGCAGGCCAATAACGCCTGGTTCCAGGGGCGTTATCAGGAGGCGTTTGACCTGCGCGAACAGGTGGAAAAGAGCGCAGTCGCTGAAAAATGGCCGCTTGAACAGGTCATGGCGAAGAACACCGGCGGTCTGATCTGGTGGACGCTGGGGGACAATAAACGGGCTCAGCTGGAGCTGCGCGGGGCGCTGGAACGCGCCGAAAAACTGGCGGTCAGGCGTGATGAAGTTGCGACGACGCTCAACAACATCGGCCTCGTTCAGCGTGAGTCGGGAGAATATGCCACGGCGCTGGAGACGCTCGAAAAAGCGCTTGCCATCGATCGTAAACTCGGCTCCCGCTGGGCGATGGCGTACGATCTGCGCAATCTCGGCCAGACCCGCCTGAAGATGGGTGACGCCGCAGCCGCTCTGCCGCAGTTCACGGAGGCCGCCGGCATGGCCGCAGACATCGGTGACAAGGTCAACCTTGCCAAGATCCATCTCGCTCGCGGCGATGCCGAAGCAGAGCTGAAGCAGCCCGCTGCGGCCGCAGCGAGTTACCGGAACGCGCTTGAAATTGCCGATGCGCTGCTGTTGCGTGAAGTCAGGTGGCGGGCACTGTTCGGTTTGGCCCGGCTGCAGAAAAATGCCGGAGATCCGGTAAAGGCGGTCGCTTCGTATCAACAGGCGCTGGAAACGGTTGAAGGGCTGCGCGCCGAAATAAAGCTGGACCGGCTCAAGGACGGTTTTCTTGCCGACAAGATGGATGTCTATTCCGGACTGGTCGGCCTGCTGGTTGATCTGCAGCGGAGTGACGAAGCGTTCGCCGTGGCGGAGCGTTCCCGCTCCCGCAACCTGATTGACATCCTCGGTCGTCAGCGACTGTCGCTCTCCGGATCGGTCGATCAGGAGCTCTATGACCGTCAAAACCGTCTGAAAGAACGGATGCTTGAACAGGAAACGTTGTCGGTTCAGGCGGCGAACCCGAAAGAGCGGGCCCGCTATGCCCAGGCGCTTGAAAAACTGCGCGGCGATTATCAGGACCTGCTGATCGATATCGAGCGAAAGCGCCCGGAGCTGCTTGCCCTGGTGAAGGTGAACCCGACAACGCTTGACGATATCCGCGCACTTCTTGAGCCGGGGGTCGTCCTGCTTTCGTACTATCAGCTCCCCGACCGGCTCCTTTGCTGGAAGATCGACCGCGATCGGGCAACTCTGGTAATTCAGAATATTCCGGCTAAGGAGCTCTCCTCGAAAATATCATCTTACCGCCGAATGCTGCAAAATCTGGAGCCGCTTGAAAAACAGTCACGCGAACTGTATGACCTGCTGGTTGCGCAGCCGCTTGCGGGGAGCGGGCCGCTGCGTGCGGTCGGCATCATCCCGCACGGCAGTCTCCACTATCTGGCGTTTGCAACCCTGAGTGACGGGCGGGATTACCTGATCGACCGGCAGAAGATGTTTTATCTTCCGGCGGCATCGGTCTTGAAATACACGCTGGCGAGACGGAAATCCGGGAAGAAGCTTCACATTCTGGCAATCGGAAACCCCGATCTGGGGAATTCTTCCCTCGATCTCCCCTTCGCCGAGCGTGAAGCCGGAACCCTGCGCTGGAATTATCCCGATGTGACGACCCTGACCCGCGAGCGCGCCACCGAGAGCTGGGTGCGGGAACATATCAGCGAATTCGGCGTCATACACATTGCATCTCATGGAGAATTTGATCCGGTCAATCCGCTCTTTTCGGCGATTCGACTGACTCGCGACAGCAAAGCTGACGGGAAGCTCCAGGCGGAAGAAATTTTCGGACTCGATATCCGGGCAGATCTTGTCGTGCTGAGCGCCTGTCAGACCGGTCTGGGAGATATACGGAGCGGTGATGATGTTGTCGGCATGAACCGTGCGTTTATTTTCGCCGGCACCCACTCGCTTATGTCGAGCCTTTGGAGGGTCAGCGACGTTTCGACGGCGATCATGATGAAACAGTTCTACCGCAATTACATGACCTACGGAAAAGCGGAGAGTCTGACCCGCGCGATGCAGCACGTAAAAAACCGCTACCCTCATCCCGGCTATTGGGGGGCGTTTGTCCTGACAGGTGATTATCAATAGATAAGCAAATTATAGACAGGGAGGGGGAGATGGTAACGTAATAAAGCGGAATAAAAACCGGCTGTGAAAGAATGTCGGATTTACACCGCTAAACCGAAGTGAAGCATCTACAAAGGAGGTTCAAGATGAGGATTACCCGTAGCATGACACGTAGTATGGTTGCCGTATTGGCCCTGTTGCTGGCCGCTTCAATTGCCATGGCCGAGGAAAAACGCTGGGTGTCCAGTGAGGGGACGGCGCTGAAAGCCGAGGCGTCAGCCACGTCCGAGAACGTTGCCGACCTGAGCGTCGGTACGGAGGTTGCCGTTGTCGAATCGGGCGGTCGTTGGCTGAAAGTCAGGACCTCTGCCGGTAAAGAAGGGTGGGTGTATGCCGGCCGGGTTTCCGAAACACCACCTGCTGCTGAAGTTGCCGGCGGCGACGGCGGTATTTTCGGAGACAGTATGAAAAGCAGTCAGATCAAAACGGCCAAGGCCGATAGCGCCCGCAGTATCCGTGGCCTTTCCCCCGGGGCGGCCCAGTACGCAAAAGATCGCGGCACTCCGGAAATGTACAGGAAGTCGCTCGATGTCGTTCTGGCGCGGAAAGTCAGTGCCAAGGAGTTGAAAGCCTTTCTGAAAGAGGGAAAAATCGGCGAATATGCCCAGGTTCAGGGAGGTGGCAAATGAGATTAATCCTATCCGTAGCATTGATAACTTTATCCATTTCGGCGACATCCGAATCGGCAGGCTTGTTTGATTCGTTACAGAAACTCACCGATCCGGCCTCAAAAGAGCGCCAAATATTATCAGGATCAAGCCAGGTTTTATCGAGCTCGAAGGAGATCGATTATCCGACCGAACGAACCATTGGTGAAAGCCTGGCGCTGGAAGGGTTGCAGCGTTTCGGGAATCCGGTGAAAAACGAAGCGTTGCAGCGGTATGTCAATCTGGTAGGTAACGCTGTTGCCACAAACAGCAAGCGCGCGACTATCCCGTATCAGTTCGCGGTACTGGACAGCCCGGTGCAGAACGCTTTCGCCGTCCCGGGAGGGGTTATTTTCGTCAGTCGCGCCCTGGTCTCCATTCTGGAAGACGAGGCTGAGCTGGCGGCCGTTCTTGCTCACGAAGTCGGGCATGTATCGGCGAAGCACGCATTGAAGAGCACGCAGCGCGCCCAGTTCTTCGAGGGTGTCGGTACGATTACCGCAGCAAGCGTCCGTGGTGACAAGGGGAAAAAATTCGCCTCCGCCATTGGAGACATGCAGGCCGTGCTGTTTGACAAGGGGCTTGATAAGGATATGGAGTTCGAAGCGGATCTGGCGGCAATGGAAACGACCTATCGTACCGGGTACGATCCATCTGCCATGATCAGGGTGCTTGAGAAACTGCAGAAGCTGGAAGCATCGAGCACGAACAAGAAGGGGTCATGGTTCTCGACGCATCCGCCGCTTGCCGAGCGTATTGCACGGCTTCAGGCCCAGTTGCAGAAATATCCGGATCATTCTTCGTTGGCGAGTGTGCATGACAGGTTTGCGAAAACTGCGAAAGTGAAATAGCCGTTACGCAGCTTCAATTCGGATAAAAGACTTCCCCCTGTACGCCGGTTCTGCCCACGGCAGGGGGCTTGTTTTTGAAAGACCTGACGTCTGTTTTTGTACCGCTTAACGCCGGGTTTCAGAACAATTATGATTTGACAACCCATCTCTAAAAGTGTATACAGTATGCGATTTTCAGCCGCGTTCTTGTGGCTCGTACCCACCGCAGATTTGCAGAATATATCCCACGTAGGAGGAACAGTAGATGATAGAAGCGTATCTTGCACATGAAAAGGAACGGGCTGCCCAAGGTATTCCCGCACTTCCGCTGACCCCCGAACAGACCACCGGCCTGTGTGAACTGCTGGTTAATCCCCCTGCGGGAAAAGAGGCGTTCCTGCTTGCCCTGATCAAGGATCGTGTTTCCCCCGGCGTTGATCCGGCTGCCGAAGTCAAGGCCGCGTTCCTTGCCGATATCGTTTCAGGAACAAAGAAATCGCCTCTGGTTTCTCCGGTTGATGCCATTCGCATGCTCGGCACCATGATGGGGGGCTACAACGTGGCTCCGCTGGTTGCCGCACTGACAAACGCAACGCTTGCTGACGAAGCCGCCTGTGCCCTCTCCGGCATGACGCTCGTATATGACGGATTCGAGAAAGTTGTAGAGCTCTCCAAAACGAATGCCGCCGCTAAGAAAGTCCTTCAGTCCTGGGCCAACGCCGACTGGTTCACCAACAAGCCGGGCCTGGCCGAGATCATCAAGGTCAAGGTGTACAAGGTTGAAGGCGAAATCAACACCGATGACTTCTCACCTGCAGGCGACGCCTGGAGCCGTCCAGACATCCCGCTGCACGCTCTGGCAATGGGTAAGACCCGTTTTCCCGACGGACTGGCAACCATTGCCAAGTTCCGCGCCGATGGGTTTCAGGTCGCTTTTGTCGGCGATGTCGTCGGAACCGGCTCCTCGCGCAAATCCGCCTGCAACTCGGTTCTCTGGTGCATCGGCCAGGAAATCCCCTGCGTTCCGAACAAAAAAACGGCCGGCGTCATCATCGGCAGCGTCATCGCCCCGATTTTCTTCAATACCGCCCAGGATTCCGGCGCACTGCCGTTGAAAGCGGATGTTTCCAAGATGAATACCGGTGACGTGATCGTTATCGATACCAAAAAAGGGGAGATCAAGAGCGAAAAGGGCGAACTGCTCTCGACGTTCCAGATCGCTCCGAACACCCTGGCCGATGAATTCCGCGCCGGCGGCCGTATTCCGCTGATCATCGGTCGCGCCGTTACCGATCGCTCCCGTGCCGCACTGGGTCTTGGTGCCACCGAAATCTTCACACTGCCGGTCAACCCGGTAGCCAAAGCTGGTCAGGGGTACACCCAGGCGCAGAAAATGGTCGGCCAGGCGTGCGGAGTCAAGGGTATCCTTCCGGGCACCGCCTGCGAACCGAAAATGACCACGGTCGGTTCACAGGACACCACCGGTCCGATGACCGCCGACGAGCTGAAAGAGCTTGCCTGCCTCAAATTCCTGTCGCCGATGTTCATGCAGTCCTTCTGCCACACCGCCGCCTATCCGAAACCGGCCGACGTCAAGATGCACAAGACCCTGCCGCAGTTCATCATCGAGCGTGGCGGCGTTCCCCTGAAGCCGGGCGACGGCGTTATCCACTCATGGCTGAACCGCCTGTTGCTCCCCGATACCGTCGGTACCGGCGGCGATTCCCATACCCGTTTCCCGATCGGCATCTCCTTCCCGGCCGGTTCCGGTCTGGTGGCTTTTGCCGGCGCGATGGGATTCATGCCGCTTGATATGCCGGAATCCGTTCTGGTCCGTTTCAAGGGGAAGCTCAACTCCGGCATGACCCTGCGTGATGCGGTCAACGCCATTCCGTACTGGGCCATCAAGCAGGGGCATCTGACGGTGCCGAAGAAGAACAAGGTTAATATCTTCAACGGCCGTATTCTGGAAATGGAAGGTCTTCCCGACCTTTCAGTCGAGCAGGCTTTCGAGCTGACCGACGCCGCTGCAGAGCGCTCTGCCGCAGCCGGATGCATCAAGCTTTCCGAAGCTTCCGTTGCAACGTATCTCCGCTCCAACGTGGCGCTGATGAAGAACATGATCAAGGAAGGGTACAAGGACGCCCAGACCCTGCAGAACCGTATCGATGCCGTCAATGAATGGCTGAAAGCGCCCAAGCTGCTTGAAGCCGACAAAAACGCCGAATATGCCGCGATCATCGAGATCGACCTGTCGGAGATCACCGAGCCGATTCTGGCCTGCCCGAATGACCCGGATGATGTCAAGCTCCTCTCGGAAGTCGCCGGAACGCAGATTCAGGATGTGTTCCTCGGTTCCTGCATGACCAACATCGGTCACTTCCGTGCTGCAGCCGAGATCTGGCGCGGCCAGAAGTTCAATCCGGCAGTTCGCACCTGGATCTGCCCGCCGACCCGCATGGATCAGCTGAAGCTGAAAGACGAGGCGTACTTCGCGGTCTACAGCGCCTTCGGTGCCCGCATCGAAATCGCCGGCTGCTCGCTCTGCATGGGTAACCAGGCCCGCGTGCCTGATGGGGTCAACATGTTCTCCACCTCGACCCGTAACTTCGATGACCGTATCGGCAACGGCGCCAGGGTGTATCTCGGTTCCGCCGAGCTGGGCGCGGTAACGGCGCTGCTGGGAAGACTGCCGAAACCGGCTGAGTTCCTCGAAATCTACAAAGAGAAGATCGAGCCAAACAAGGACAAGATCTACAAGTACCTGCAGTTTGATGAGATGCCTGAATATAAGTAAGGTATTATTAAAAAGCTTGAGGCTGAGAGGCTGAAAGCGTACTATGAACCCCCGTTCGGGCTTGCCCGGACGGGGGTTTGTCTTTAATCTGTTGTTTGTTTGGTTTTGAACGTCTGATGCTTTGAGCTGACCCACTG
The DNA here is from genome assembly GCA_009886055.1 of Geobacter sp. GTDB lineage: Bacteria > Desulfobacterota > Desulfuromonadia > Geobacterales > Pseudopelobacteraceae > JACRCG01. The sequence goes on from VFJM01000099.1 coordinate 20,733, forward strand.
GCGACACTGATAAAAGCTACTTATATCAAGCAGAAAATAAATCTGTCCCGGTTTTCTCTGTTGGTCGTTATTCAACCTAGCATTCCACAACAAACCATTACCTCTTCATCTTTCAGAACCAACAAACATCCATAACGCATCATAGGATACCGTATAGCCGGATATCAGTAACTGTGACATACATTACATTCGTTATTCCACCAGCGGTATGGTGTTCCCCATTTAACCGTTGTCTGTTCTCTGTGACATGACACATTCGAGCAGTTCTTTGTGAGAGGCTCATATGTCGCATTGGCGAGACTCATGGAAACATCACCTCTTGACCATGTTGAGTAAACAAAGGGATTCTGCTTGTCAAAAGACACATCGTTGCTGCCGTTTACATGCTTGGAAAAATTACTGATCGGAACCTCGCTGAGAGTCCTCACGCCCATGTCGTCCACTGTATATGTGTTCAACTGATTGACGGTGTTATTGTGGCAGTACATGCAGCTTACCGGCGTTGAGCCCATATTGTAGGTGTGCAGGTTCTGATAACCATATTCATCGATCCATGAGTGGCTGTCCCCTGCACCGCCGTCGTTGGTGGTATATGACGTCTGAGTGGGATTCCCGTGGCATCCGGAGCAGGAGAGCGGGGTGCCACCCCAAGTGATGCTCTTGTAGTTTCTGGTGACAACAGTCTTTGCTTTCCAGTCTGGATCACTATCCGAAATGGCCTCCGTCGTCGTCCACTCATTGTAGCTATGACAGTAGACGCTGCTGCATGTCCCTTTAGTATAGGGAACTCCTTTGCTGTCCGTGAAGATTTCTGGACCGGCGATATATGCAGCGGACACCGGGTTCAGGGCCTTGAGCGATCCGGTCGGCGCCAGCGGGCTGTACAGCTCCACATCCACCACACCGTTGTCGTGATTTACCGCATCCACGGGATGACAGTTGCCGCAACCGAAAATATACGCGCCGCTGTAGCTGCCGAAGGACTGGGTAATACGGGTATCGCCGTAGCGTGGCCGAGTGACACTGGCGCCGTAATGCTTCAGGTGGGAAGCTGTGGTCGGTGGACTTTCGTGACAGCTATCACAACCGCTCGAAACGGTTGTATGCGGGTTGTGACAGCTAACGCAGGTTTTTACACCGATTGCTAATGGATGGTTTGGGACATTTCCTTGAGCGTCGCTGTGGCAGTTTTGGCATATATTGACCATGGCTGCCAAGGGCGAATAGGCATGTGACAAGTTGTTGTCCGGGTTATGGCAGTTGACACAGCTTTTGATGCCGTAGTGCGGCGAACTGGTGAATCCGGGAACTGCCGGCCCGTTCGTGCCGTCGTGACATGAAAGGCAGATATTCGTCTCAACCAAAACTGGTGAAACAGTCGCGACAGTTGCATTCGCCTGCGGGCTGGGGGTTACACCTGCGGCGATGACCGTCAAAGTGACCGTGCAACTGCCGATAGTTGTGGGCGCGGCGTATGTTGCCGTTTTGGCGTTTGGCCCCGTCGGCGTTACCGTCCCGCAGGTGGCGGTCCAGTTATAAGTCGTCCCGGCGACGTTGGACGAGCTGGTCGAGCCGTCAATAGCGATCCCCGTCGTTCCGGTTGCGACGGTCTGCCCCGGCGTTGAGATGACTGCCGTCGCCGTGGGGAGTTGCGCGAATATGCCTTTTATGGAGTGCGCTGCGTTTACCGCGAGAAATGTGTAGGTTGCCCCGCTCGCATCGCCGCTTTTGGTTACAAACGAGGGAAGGGGATCGGCAAGGGCATATGTGCTGTTGTCGATGAGTGCTCCGGTAAGGTGATACCCGTTGAAGGGCGTTGCAGTTACGCTCTGGTTCGTACCGGCCGGCGCACTCAATGACGAAGAAATGTTTCCGCCTGTCGCGGCATAAGTGGTGATGACGTAACTTGCTGCAGCGTATGAGGCAACAATGGTATGGCTCAGCGTCGTCCCCTTTTGGACAGTGTATGTCCCGGCTGTCGTACCTTTCACGGCCCCGTCGACTTTGACGTTCACCAGCTTATAGCCGATGGGAACGGTTGCGACGAAGTTAACGGAGGGGTACGGGGTTCGTATGACGTTAGTCATTGAGCCACCGTTCGGCGTCGTATAGTTGCCGAAATTTGCCGGACGGGCGGGAAGCAGGTTCGACTTGAGTGCCGCCGGTGACGTGGATGCCGTTATCGCCCAGTAGGTGGTTGCATTGACGAAGGCCGGCAGAAGTAATAGAAGCGTGCAGTATAAGCCTGTCTTTTTCAGCATGTTGCTCTCCTTTTAAAGAAAGAGAAAATCCTGGTTATCCGCTTTGCTCAATATGGAACGATACATATGACCTGAATCTGATCGTAAAACTTAGGATATCAGTTAATTCCGAGTCCATAAGGCTTATTTTCAGGATTACTGCCCATATTATAACTTCACAATATATGCCAAAATCAAGGCGGCTAAAATGGTTTGTAAACACAGTAATTATGCTGTGTTAAGGCGATAGCGGGGAGGTGGATGATTGTTATAGAATTACGGGAGGAATGTTTCTTGTTGCAGTAACTGATTAGAAAATAACATGAAACAGGAGTGTTAGCTATTTTGCAGGTGATTGTTTTTGGAGCGGGAGGCCCGGTGGGCGGTGTCTGGTTGCGGCATTGACCTCGGCTAGACCAAACGTAACTCACAATCGAAGTAATTCATATTCATCTGAACGGGACAACATGCATTACTGTCCCATCTGCATCCTCAACCAGTCAATCATTTTGTGTAAAGTTCTTTTACTTAATTGCAGCAATAAGCGGCCCGTATATCCGCTCCGCCAGCGCATTGAACTCTTCCCCCCACGGATTCTCGCCGCCAAAACAGAGAGCCACCGCCTGATTATCGCATTCTCCGGGGAACCCCATCCTCTGATCACCACGCCAGGATCTTTCCGCCTTCTGCTGCCCCTCTTTCAGAAAAGCCCAGGATGTTTCAGGAAAAAAGCGGAGCGGACGCGTCATCCCTTCGCAGTAGAGATCAAGCAGATCGGACAGAATATCTGCCGCATGATCAATCTGCGGCAGCTCCAGAGTCATGTCATTTGCTATTAACATGCTTTGCAGCGGGTAGCCTTCTGCCTTGGCGATGTTAAGAAGAAGGTGATCAAGCCAGAGTGCAAGCCGATCCTTTCCCTTCATCCCCGCGCAGCGCCAGCGCAGATGCGTCCCGCTCCGGCAGTTTTCGAGAACCGCATGCAGCTGCACCCTGTCACCTGCAAACGTAATCGTAAGCGGATCCAGCGGGAAGCCCAGCTGCGGTTCAAGCGCCGCGGCAAACAGCCGACTCCGCTCCCAGACGGCATCAAATGCCGCCTTGCCGGCCGACAGCGGCGGCAGAATACCGCGTGATCGTGCCGCCGACAGGGAGTCGTCATACCCTGCCCCTTTCAACAGCTGGCTGACAAGCTCCTGTGAAAGGGTGTAGCGTGAGAGTGCATCCAGGGCAAACGGTTCGGATTCATCAGGCTCTTCAGCCGGGTTGAATGGTTTGACTCGAAGTCGCTGTTCAAGAAACGCGGCGGCGGGATTTGCCAGGAAGCGCCGCAACTGCTGCAGGTCGAGCTGCAGGACCGAAGCGCCGTCAAGCGGCAGCGGCTTACCTGTAAACTCTCGACGGGAGCGTCCTGACACCCTTCCGGCTTCAATTGCCTGGCAGCTCTCCCGGTCGTAACTGAAAAGGTGTGCAGGGTCGGAATTATCAAAGTAGGTGGGACTGAACCCCTGAAGGCGGTGCCTGGTCAGAACAGACGCCGGAGTTGTGCCGTCCGACCGTACAAATCCGTTCGTAACATAGTCGTTCAGTTCGGCAACCAGAACCGACGGCGGCATGCTGCTGTTGTCTCGATTATTCTGGCCGTTATAGCTGATGCAGAAGCGGTCCTCTGCCGCCATGAACGCTTCTAAAAACAGGTAGCGGTCTTCATCGCGCAGTGATCGGTCTCCGCGCCGCCTCGCACCGTTCATCAGGCTGAATCCGGGCGGCTTCTCGGTACGCGGAAACTGTCCGTCATTCATGCCTGCCAGCCAGATTACCCGCATCGGGATACTCCGCATCGGCAGCATTGCACAGAACGTAATCGAGCCCCCCATGAATCCGTAGCCTCCCCCGCTTCCGGCCAGGCTCTCGGCAAGGTGGTCCCGCACGGCATCGAGCGCAATCGGCTGTTTGAAACCGTGGAGCCTGCAGGCTTCGCGGAGTGAATTAAGGGCTTTGGCAACGGCGAGCGGCCCCCCGGAATCGCTATCGTCAGGCAGCAACATCCGATCAACCGTTGCGGTAAATATATCTGCCCATTCGGGCAGTGTATGACGTACGCTCAAACGGGCGTTGTTCTCCCGGACGGTAGCCATGAATTCAGCCAGTTTTCCCAGTGCCTCTGCCTGGCGCCCCGAGCATGCGGGGTAGGGGAGAATACCGCTGAATGTAGAAGAATCATCCGGCGACATGGCATAGCCGAGAAACAGCCGGTCAAGACCTGCCTGCCAGCTGAAGTCGGTGTAGCGAGGAAAACCTAAATCGGCACGGTGATCGGCGTCAAACCCCCAGCGGACGTTACAGTCATGCAGCCAGCTTCTGATATCAATAAGCTCGTCTTCATCAAGATCAAAACGGCTCATAATGGCGGGAGTTTCCAGGAGATCCAGGATTTCATGGAGAGCAAAACGGCCGGGCGCGGTGTCGAGGATTTTGAGGAATGCATCGACAAAAAAACTCTCACGGCGGATACTGCGGTCGGCAATTGTATAGGGGAGCGGCGGCCGGCCTGATGATCTGCTGCCGAAAACGGAGCTGATATAGGGTGCGTAGGTTTCAATATCCGGGATCATTACGACGATGTGACGCGGCTCCAGCCCGGGAAGTTCGTCAAACTGCGACAGCAGGTTATCGTAAAGGATCTCCATCTCGCGCAGCGTCCCGTGGCATGAGTGGATCTGCAGCGAACGGTCATCTGCCGAAACGACCCCCTTTGTGCTCCCTGCAGGGCGGTCGAAAAGGGTGAGAATGTCGTTTTGAATGGCGGACAGAATAGAGGGGGAGGTGGTATACTTGTTTTGGAGCGCCCCTTCCGGCACACTGTCCAACTCTTCGACTTCAAAACCGTATTCCAGCAGTGTCTCGAAAAATTCCTGACCTAAGGTGCCGAGTGACGAAAGAAGCGGATTGCCGGTTTCGTAATACTCTTCCGCGTCCGCAGGAAGTGCTGATCGGACTGTTATCTGGGACTTTTTCTTCTCCGAGATGATCGTTCCCCAGTACTGCCCGCAGGGGTTAAGCAGATAGCAGGTCACGTCGCAATAGGCCGAAAGCAGCCGCAAAGCTTCCAGGTGGAACGGGGGGAGATAGGAAATCCCAAACAGGGTGACACGGCGGGGCAATGTGCCGACAGGCGGAGCGCCGCTGGAAACGTGATTGTGTAACGCTTTCAGCAGCGCCGCCCGGTGACTCCCCTGGCAGTCGCGGTTGATCGCGCGCCATAACTGCGCCTGCCAATCGTTGTCGTCACCATTGTCCCAGGCACAAACCATTTCCGGCCGGAATATGGTATATTGATCGAAACAGTCGGCCAGTGAGCGGGAAATCTGGAGCAGGCGGCGATCATCACGGCCATCACCAAGATAGGATGCAATCTGTTCAAAGCCTTTCAGTTGCGAGAGACGAGGAAGCTGTGAAGCGATGCGCCAGCTCAGCGAAGTGTGAGTAAACGGAAACGATGAATGAGACTCGGGAAGTACCGATGAGAAGCTCCGGTCGAGGAGGTCGTTGGGAAAACTGAACTCAAGGCCGGCAGATACGCCGAGACGAGCGGCAAGCTCCATCGATATCCAGCGAGCCATGCCAGGGCTGAGGATAACGATACTCTCTTTTTCCAGTGGTGACAGCGGCGAGGAACAGAAATTGTCGGCAACTGCCTCAAGCAGGCGTCGTTGCGAACAGCTGGTTATGAGTCTAAGTGTCGGCATGCCCGGAACTATACCGGAATTGGCTGGACAAACAAGCAGGAATTACGGTATGTGAACGTAAATTTATAGTAAAATACGGATTGTTTCTGCGGTTTATTTAAGAAATCATTTTTGAACGTACTTGTTCCGTTTGCCGGGACTTGCAAAAAATAACTTCGGTAACGCATGTATCCTGTTTATCAGGGTTAGGAGGTGGTTTTAGTGCTCAAAAGCATGACAGGGTATGGTAAAGGGGAAATATCCACCCCGCAGGGCAATTTTGTTGTCGAGATCCGCTCCGTCAATCATCGTTACGGTGAAATTTCCGTGCGGCTGCCGCGCTCGTTTTATGCGTTTGAAAACGAGGTGAAACGTGTGGCCTCCTCAGTTCTGAAGCGGGGCAAGATCGACATTTCTGTGCAGTGGGATGAAACGGCTGCCGCAAATACCGCGCCGCAACTGGATATGGCTGTCGCTCGGGGCTATTATGATGCCTATTCCCGTTTGGCAAAAGAACTCAATCTGCCGCAGGATGCCCCCCCCTCGTTTATAATGTCACAAAAGGGTGTAATGAAAGAGGTGGCCGCCCCTGTTGATGAAACAGAACTACAGCCGCAGCTCCTTTCCGCCGTGCAGGCCGCCGTCGACGCGCTGGATGGTATGCGGACCAAGGAAGGCAAGGCACTTGCTGAAGACATTCAGGCCAGGCGGAGGCAGGTTGCCGAGTGGTCGACGTTGATAGGTGTGAGGACTCCGCAGGTGGTGGTGGAGTACCGCCAGAAACTGAAGGCACGTCTTGAACAGCTGCTTGAAGGAGCTGAAATGGATGAAAGCCGGCTTTCCCAGGAAGTAGCGCTGCTGGCTGATCGCTGCGATATAACGGAAGAACTGGTCCGACTTTCAAGCCATTTCGATCAGTTTGACGAGGCGCTCCGCGCTTCGGAGCCGGTAGGTCGAAAACTTGATTTCCTGATGCAGGAGATGAATCGGGAGGTCAACACGATCGGATCAAAATCAAATGATGCCGGTATTACGACCCTGGTCATTCAGATCAAGGCCGAAATGGAAAAAATGCGGGAACAGGTTCAGAATGTGGAGTAAATAGTGGCGATTACAGGAAGCCAAATTATTGGGGACTAGTATGCTTGCTTACAAACAATACATAACCATCGATGATCCGGCGAAGGTTGAATTGACGTGTCTTCCTTTTCGTAAGGGACAGCGGGTTGAGGTGGTGATGATCGCCGAAGATGATGACAGGTCGGTGCGGGTTGATGAACTACGGGGGCTTTTCAAAAGCACCCAGGCGCTGCCAAAGGTTCAGGCCATTTCAGAGGATATGATTGCCGAAGAGATCGAAAAGTATCGGTCTGAACGATGAAGGTAGTTATTGACACAAATGTACTGGTTTCGGCGATACTTAAAGATCGTGACCCAGAAACGGTCATTCTGTTTGTGGCAGAACGCAACGATATCGAATGGATTGTATCGCCGGAAATAATGACTGAATATCGGCAGGTGCTTTGCCGTCCAAAGTTCGGATTGCCTCAAAATATACTGGACGCCTGGTTTTCTCTGCTGGATCGGTTTACGGTGATTTGGCCGGTCGATCTTGTTATTGATTTTCCCCGTGATCAGAAAGATGCCCTGTTCCTTTCCTGTGCTATTGCTGCTGGTGCCGATTACTTTATTACCGGTGACCGGGACTTTAGTCAGGCACAAAAACTCCTCTCAACAACAATCATCTCTGTGTCACTATTCAAAAAGCATGTATGCGAGTAACCCCCTGTGCGGGGGAGATTGGGTTGGTTGAGATTGACCGGTGGTGGTAAGGTAATACCACGAGGGATGCTGGAGCAAATTTAATGTCATGAAGCAGCGCAGAGGGGTAATACATGGGAGACCAGCTTTATTTGGAGCTTTGACAACGAAGCACGCCGCGAGCGGTTCCCCAATGCAAATAAGCTGGGTGAACATTTTGAAATTGCGCCCAAGACAGCCCAGCGCTCAATTGACCACTTTCGTGACCGACTACAAGCACCTTTTGAATATGACAAGTCACATAAAGGCTATTACTACAATGAACGTTGAAATAAAAGACAACAAAATTCTGTATTGAAATTGATTTAGAAAAACCGACTCCATCCGCATCCGGTAAAACTCTTGTTGTTGCCAGCTCGCGGGGGAACGCTGTCACTACCGCTGAAATTGACGGTAAGGCAATTACAATCGGGTTGAATGCTTATATCAAGCCGTAATAGATGTAACAGTGAAATGTAGCTTCCAATTGATTATGTAAATTCATTGTGTTCCAGGAGCGAATAAATGTTTTCACTACTATCAAATGAGACTGCGGAATCTGTTCGCAGTTTTTTAAACTCGGTTCTCCCGGAAGTTTCAACAGATTGGTGGTCCTCAAATGTAGTGCCTTCCCTGTCTTTTCAACAACAGCGGATGGTTGAAGAAAAAAATATCGTCAGCCTCTCCGGTCTTGACCTAGCTGCCTTACTCCGTATCCTTGATAAAAGCTGGTTTGATATTTCAGCTAAGCGCAACCTTGGCAATGAATCACGCATCTGGACACGCGAGATGCAGCAAATTCGTAACAAATGGGCACATGTTGCTGGAACCTCACCTGAAGCGGAAGATTTGTATCGAGATCTTGATACCCTGCAACGCTTTCTGGGAGCAATTCATGCTGATAATTTGCTAGTTGAGACAGTGAGGGGGAGAAAACAGAGTTGTCTGGCAATCACTACGCAACCTTCAACAGGCTCTGACATCCCATTGAAAGAAGAACAGATGCCGGCTGTAACGGAATTTGTCCCCGGCGATCTGGTCTGTCTCAAATCAGATCCAAATATTACCGGCGCGGTGATCCAGGTGATACAAGCCCAGCCGGAAAACCGTTACCTGGTTTTTACAGGCATAAAACCGACTCCCTACTATGCCAGACAGCTCGTCAAGTGTGAGGACTCTGAGGACAATGATTCTGAGCCAGTTCCTCTTGAAACCTTCCATGCCCATCTGACAGCCTTGCACCTCCAGCACCCGGGCTTAGCCAATCTCTATTCGCTTCACTCTGCGCGAATTGATTACATCCCCTATCAGTTCAAACCGGTAATGAAGCTGATTCGTTCGGATCGGCCACGTATCCTGATTGCCGATGAAGTCGGCGTTGGTAAGACGATTGAGGCAGGATTGATCCTGAAGGAGCTCCAGGCCCGGCGTGATGTCTCGTCAGTTTTGATTATCTGCCCACGTCCTCTTGTGTCGGAAAATAAGTGGCGCAACGAAATGAAGCGTTTTGATGAAGATTTTGCCCATATTGATGGTGCAACGCTACGTTACTGTATTGATGAAACTGACAAGGACGGTGAATGGCCATCCCGATATACCAAGGCAATTCTGCCGTTCTCCCTCTTCAACGAGGAATTGTTGACCGGTTCTGCGGACGGGAAAAAACGTCGTAATAAAGGACTGCTTGATCTTGACCCGCCGCCTCATTTTGATCTGGTGATAGTAGACGAAGCACATCATCTACGGAATTCTGCAACGTGGTTGCATCGGGGCATAGAATATCTTTGCTCCAATGCTGAGGCAGTGGTGTTTCTGACGGCAACACCGGTTCAACTTGGTGCAAACGACCTGTTTGTACTGCTCAACCTGCTACGCCCTGATTACATACTCGATTCAGCATCGTTTCAGGAAATGTCCGCACCCAATCCTTTTATCAATCAGGCAATTGAGTTTGCACGCCGCGCTGCCACTGGCTGGGATAGTGAAGCTGCCGAACTTTTGATGCAGGCGGCGGACACCTCTTGGGGCAAGGCGATACTCCAGCAGAATCCGGATTTTCAACGGATGTTTGACCAACTTGGGGTTTGTGATCTGTCAGACAAGGAAAGAATCGCCTTCATTCGCGGTATGGAACGTCAGCATACCTTCTCAAACATCATCAACCGAACCCGAAGGCGGGATATAGGAACCTTCACTACACGTAAACCTGAAACAGTTGAAGTACCTTTTACAACTCCGCAACAGGTTCTGCATGACGGTTTAATGGAAGTGCAGAGACAGATTCTCAAACAGATGCATGGGGAAAAAAGCCTTCTGTTTATGATGACCACAATCAGACGGCAAGCAGCCAGCTGCATCTACGGCCTTGCTCCGTTGTTGAAGGATATTTTGAGCCGTAAGCTGGATTTTATTGAACTGGATGAAATTGATTACGAATTGGATATCTCCGTGCTGAACGGGGCAACGCTGGAGGAGCGGATTTTAGAGGTTATGGAACGCGCCGAGCAGCTTGACCCAAATGATCCAAAGTTGGAGGCTCTCCAAAAAATCATCATCAATAAGCAAAAACAGCCTAACAATAAAATTCTACTCTTCAGCAGTTTCCGCCACACTCTGGCGTATCTGCAAGATAGTTTAAAGAAAACCAGTGGTCTGCGCATTGGCTACATCCATGGTGGAACGCCTGACGAAGAGCGTCGTCAGCAGCGCAACCGTTTTAGTCTGGAGCGCGAAGACAGAGAAGCACTTGACCTCCTGCTTTCCTCAGAAGTTGGCTGCGAAGGCCTCGATTATCAGTTCTGTGATTGCCTGGTAAATTACGATCTCCCATGGAACCCAATGAGAGTGGAGCAGCGTATAGGTCGAATTGATCGATACGGTCAGAAGAGTGACACCGTTGCCATCTATAACCTGATCACCCCCGGCACAGTGGATTCTGATATCTATCACCGTTGTCTCTGGCGAATAGGTGTTTTTCATGCGGCGATAGGAGGCAGCGAAGAAATAATCGGCAAGCTGACCTCTGAAATCAGGGATGTTGCAGAAAATCTGACTCTGACTGATGAAGAACGCCAAGCCAGGTTGCAGCAATTGTCGGATAATGAGATCCGGATTGTTCAGGAACAGTCCGAACTGGAAGAGCAGCAGGGGGAACTTTTCGGTCTTCGACTGCCGCAGCAAAAGAGTGATGAAGAAGTCGAAGATGCAGAGAGTTTCTGGCTTACTCCAAATTCACTGGTACGGCTGGTCAGGCAGTATCTTGGCCTGTTATGCGGTGAAAATCAGGAGTATCTCTTGGGAGATAAACCACTTAAAACCTTGCGTATTGGACAGGAAGGACGAGAAGCGTTACTTGCTGATTTCAGGCGGCTTCCACGTAAGACAGGCTCAATCCATCGCGATTGGGAAAAATGGCTGAAAGGAAGTAATCCACATCTTTCAATCACCTTTGATGCAAAGGCGGCTGCTGAAACTCGCTCTGCTCTGTTCGTCACACCGGTGCATCCGCTTGCTTTACAAGCATCACGGGCAATTTCAGCGGAGACGGCTCTTCATACCGTATTCCATGTCAAGGATGAGTTGTTAAAGCCGGGGAGTTATCCTTTTGCCATCTACCACTGGCAGAAAACCGGAATCCGGGATGATGTCTCGTTTCAGCCTGTGATTGATTATCCCGAGGCAAGTTCCCGCTTTCTGCAATTGCTTGAACAGGGAGAGGAACTGCCGGAAAATTCCGTAGTGCTACCCGATAAGGCAGTGTTTGATGCGCTGGATACTCAACATCATGCCCTGTGGGTTGCGGCAAGACTTGAGCATGTATCATACAACAGTGAACTGGTTAGATTCCGACGCCAGAGTTTGACCTCCAGCCATGCTGCCCGTATGGCAATTCTTCAAGGGGTGCTACAAAGCAATAAAGACAGCAAGATACAGGTAATGAAAAAATCGGAATGTGGGCGAGCTGAGGCGGATTTTGCGCGGCGAATGACAGAACTGGACAAGGCAGAGCAGCAGGTGGACATGGCTGCACGACCTGTGGCGTTCGGGGTTATGGTGGTGGAAACTGCACACTGACTATGTCGGTCCCAGCCAAAGGCAAGGAGTTGTATCGCGTTTCTGCTGATATAAAAGACTTAGTTTCAGCGCCAAAATCAGAACCCGTCGTGCCGGAATCAAGAAGGTTGAGTATGTGGTGCGCCCTATCAACCGTTTGGCGTGGCTAAATATTCTCTGACCAAGGACTTGCCGAGGGAGTTGGCTAGCAAGCAAGCATATAGAGTAATGAGATTCTGCGAGAGATTGGGATGGAGGAAGGTGCAAATTAAATATATGTAGGACACTGGACGGGGGAGGTCGTTTGGTATCGTGTTGTATATTCGTCTGGTTATTTAATTACGCAACTGTGATCTAGTTGCATATTTGATGATCAATTTGATTCAAGGAGACCGTTCATGCAATCGACTGTTCAATTTCTCGAAGACTTAAGGACTAAACGTCTTAAATGGATAGAAGCAAACAGAGAAAACAACTTTGAGGGCGGGATACTTAACC
>VFJM01000096.1 GCA_009886055.1 Geobacter sp.
TCAGGTGGTATCTCTGGGGACTGGGTGGGTTTACGGCCGGCATGCTGGCGTTGTGGGGCATTGTCTACGGTGGCAGGGAGTTCTTTACCAGACAGTTCATAGAGGTGTTGGCACAGCCGACGCGTTATGAACAAGGCATGCAGCTCGTGAATCAGAGATGGGACAACCTCGTGCGCGAAGCGGGGATAGCGAGCGCCCTAATGGCGGCGCATGTCGCGGTCATCATGATCTTTGTCAGGCGCCTTGCGCCGCTCAAATACCTGCCGCTGGCGCTGCTTGCCCTGTTCCTGACTGATATTTGGCGCATCAATGACAAATTCATGCTGCTGCAGGATGTGCCGATGCGTGCTTCGGAGAAGAAAACAGCGGTCATGGAGTTCGTTGCCAAGGACGCTCCCCCTTTCCGTGTGCTGCCGATTGATAATACGGATCCGATGAAGTACGTTGCACAGGGCATTCCCGTCATGTATTCACCGAACCCGGTAAATATGCAGCGCTGGCAGGATTTTCTGGAGGCTTTTTCACTGACCTCTGCCATGCCGGATATGATGAACGTCCGCTATCTGGTGGTGCAGAGCGATCAGGCGGGGCAGCAACTGCAGGCGCTCGGCCCGAAATACGAAGCTGTATTCCAGGATCTTGTTCGCAACGAAACGGTGCTGCGCAACCGCACGGCGCTTCCCAAGGCCTGGCTGGTATCCAAGGCGATAGTTGAGACAAACCCTGAACGGAGGATGATGATCATCAGCTCTTCACCGATGTTCGATCCGGCCCGTCTTGCGCTGGTTGAAGTGCCGCCGACCCTCCCGCTTGGCGGGGGGGCAGCGGGAGACGCGTTGGTTACCAGATACGAACAAAATCATATTTCAGTCGATGTACGGGCCGCTGCCAATGCACTGCTGGTGCTGGGGGAAAAATATTACCGCTGGTGGGCTGCCGAGATTGACGGCAAACCGGCAGAGATTGTTCAGGTCAACCATGTCCTGCGGGGAGTGTATGTGCCGGCGGGAAACCATAAGGTTGAATTCCGCTTCGACCCGCTCCCCTTCAAGATCGGCAAGTTCCTGACTCTGGCTTCTTTTACGGTTTTTGCCGGGATGCTGGTTCGCGAGTGGATCTTGCGGCGTAAAAGGGTGAGGGGTAAAGGGTAAAGGGGTGAGGGGTGAGGGGTGAGGGGCTGCCCTGAGCTAAGCGAAGTAAGCCGAAGGGGAGAATATTTGACACTGGATGATCTCAAACAGTTTGATCTGCAGCTGTTTCAGCCCCGGCACGGTTATCGCTATTCGCTGGATCCCCTGCTGCTGGCACGCTTCTGCGGCCAAACGTTGTCCGGCGGCAGGATCATCGACTTTGGCGCCGGCTGCGGAATCATTGCGCTGCTGCTGGCCCGGATTAACCGGGATGCTACGGTGGTGGCGGTCGAAAATAACCCCGAAATGGCAGCGCTTGTCGAGAAAAATATCCGGCACAATGACCTTGCCGGAAGGGTTTCCGTGCATGCTGAAGACGTCATCAATCTGCGCAAAAGTTATCATCATTCAACCTTTGATCTGGTCGTATCCAATCCCCCCTTTCGAACGCCGTCGAGCGGTAAAGTCAGTCCTCACGCCGGGCGTGAAAGCGCCCGCCATGAAACAACGGCCGGGCTGGCAGATTTTATCGCTGCGGCCAAGTATCTGGTAAAACCGTCCGGGAGGATATGCTTCATCCAGCTTCCGGCGCGTCTGCCTGAATTCATGGCGCTGGCAGCAGAGATGAAACTGTCCGTGCTTCGCCTCCGGATGGTCCACAGCAATGCGGATTCACCGGCAACCATGTTCTTGGCCGAACTGGCAAAAGGGAGGCGGACTGCGCCGGTTGTGGAGCCGCCGCTGTTCGTGCGGGATATGGATGGCCAGTATACGGATGAGGTGTGGCAGTGATGCAGCAATGCTTATACGAAAAGAAACGGCATCCTTCTGTTATGGGGATGCCGTTTTAGCAAGACAAATCGGGTGAGGCGTATCAGTCCCTGATCAGCAGAATCATCTCCATCGTGTCACCATCTTCCGGAATAAGGTGGTGAATGTATCCGAAGGCAAATCAAATGTCAAAAGTATGTTTGGCTTTTCATGTTCCTGTCGAGTGTGCTAGAGTGATCAAAATCTTACGTTAAGGAGTACCCGTACGATGCAGAACATTCATTCATCAGTATGGTTAAAAGGAATTCTGGTCGCCGCGCTCGTGTTATGCGGAAGTTTTGCTGCCGCAGCAGAGCCGGAAGTAAAAAAAGAGAGCGCCGCTGCCGCTGCTTCGCCCGCCGCTGTTCCACCCCAGGGCGCTGTTGCTCGTGTCAACGGGACCGATATCAGTGCCCTCGAACTGCGCCGTGCAAAAAAAGTTCTGCTGCGCGGGCAGACGGTACCGGCTGAGCAGCAGGCGGCCCTCGACACACAGGCCTTGGAGCAGATGATATCGGCTGAACTGCTGTATCAGGCTGCTGCAAAGCAGGAAATCAAGGATCTGGATAAACAGATTGATGCCAAGCTTGCTCAGGGGAAAGCCCGTTTCAAGGATGAGCAGGAATTCAAAAACGCCATCAAGGATCTGGAGATGGATGAAAAGGATCTGCGTGAATATACCCGCCGCGACCTTTTGATTTCCCGTTTCGTTGAAACAGCATTCGTAGCGAAAGCTGCCGTTTCCGAGGAGGAAATCCGCGCTTTTTATGACCAAAACCCGGACAAGTTCAAGCGGGACGAAACCGTCAAAGCCAGCCATATCCTGATTGGAGCCGAAAGCACGGCATCTGCCGACGATAAGAAAAAGGCTCGCGAGAAGGCCGGGCAGTTGCGGAAAGAGCTGGCCGGCGGAGCTGACTTTGCCGCATTGGCCAAAGGGAATTCTACCTGTCCCAGCAGCCAGCAGGGGGGGGATCTCGGTTTCTTCGGCAAAGGGCAGATGGTGCCGGCGTTTGAAAAAGCCGCCTTTGCGCTCAAGCCTGGCGAGATAAGTGATGTTGTCGAGACCCAGTTCGGCTATCACATTATCAAACTGACGGAAAGAAAGCCTGCAGAGACCACCGCTTTCAAGGATGCAAAAGCAAAAATCGAAGAGTTTCTCAAGGGACAGAAAGTTAACGAAGCTATCCAGAAATACCTTGCAGACGCAAAGAAAACCGCCAAGATCGAGATTCTGTTGAAATAAGCCGGCTTAAGTATTCTCTCTGCTCGGGTATCTTAACGGCTGTCTGGATGTAATCCGGATCGCCGTTTTTTTATACGCATGGTTTAAAATGATTTCACAGTTATGACTGATATGGTACTAATGACCCGGAAAAAGCTTTCAACATTTCCGTCAATCAGCGATGCGGACAGTTGATCTGTTTCCTGGCTTTTTTAACGTGCGGCAACTTTTCTTTCGTAACCATGGGGTCAAAATGGGGTTTTTGCGACGTCACGTTTTACCGGCAGGTGCGGTAATTGCCGTCATCACGGTTGGGGTTCTCCTCTCTCCTGCAGTTACGCCTCTCCATGCCGCCGCTCCCGTCCCGCATATTCTCGTGCTTAACTCATACAACCTCGGCTACGACTGGTCGGAAGATGAGATGGCGGGAGTGCGGAACGGATTTGCCAAGGTCTTCCCGCGGGTAGATCTGTATATCGAACACCTCGATACAAAAAAATTCCATACCAAAACACACTTTCCCCTCCTGGCCAATCTGCTGGAAATTAAGTATGCAGGTCGTCATCTTGATGTAATCATTGCCATGGACAATGCCGCGCTGGAGTTTGCGTCGCAGTACCGGCAGCGCATTTCGCCAGGCACCCCACTGGTATTCTGCGGCATTAACAATTACGCCCCCGTCATGATTTCCGGACAATCGCGTATCACCGGGGTTGCCGAATACCATGACTCCGTCGGCACGCTGGATCTGGCACTCCAGCTGCATCCGGCTACCCGCAACGTAATTGTAATTCATGATTTCACCGACACCGGTATGGCCATACGCCGCGAACTGGAAAAATCGGCGGCGCGCTTTCCTGCCATCAAGCTGCAGTTTATGGAGGAAATGTCTCTCGAAGAAACGGTGAAAAAACTGAAGGTAATCACACCCGGTAACCTGGTGTTGATGCTTTCGTACACGGTTGAAAAGGGGGGGCGAACCTTCAGCCATTCCGAGGCGGCCCGGGTGGTCAGCAGCGCCAGCCCCGTTCCGGTTTATTCAGTCTATGCAGAACAGTTGGGCAACGGGGTCGTCGGCGGCCTGATGATGGAGGGGCAGACACAGGGACAGAAGGCGGCTGAGCTGGCCGTACGTATTATCGCCGGTGAGTCTCCTGAAAAGCTGCCGGTCATAACCGATGATCTTTCACGTTCCCTGTTTGATTACCGCGTACTGAAAAAATTTGACATAAATCCCGCCGCGCTCCCTGCCGATACTGTTCTGATCAATAACCCCCCCTCAACCTTTGCCATCAACAAGACAGCGGCCTGGCTGGGGGGGCTGTTTACCCTGTTCTGCACGGTCGGTCTGATGGTTTTGAGCCTGAATATCCGTAAACGTAAGCATTTTGAAGAGATGCTGCGCCACAAGATCGACCAGTATCGGGAATCCCGGGAGGAACTGCTGGCGACAGAAGAGATGCTGCGGGATCAGATCGGAGAATACCATGTCACCCACGATCAGCTGCTGGCAACCGAGGAGATGCTGCGGGTCCAGCTGAAGGCGGTTGAAGAGAGTTCGCAGAAATTCAAAGCAATCTTTGAACTCTCACCGATAACGGTCGTTCTTACTACTCTTGCGGAAGGGAGATTTACCGAGGTAAACCAGGCATTTATAGATATGTTCGGCTATCAGCGGGAAGAGGCGATCGGCAGAACTACCGTTGAACTGGGAGTCTGGCTGCATGAATCCGACCGGAACCGCTATCTGCAACTCTTGAGGGAACACAGGTCTGTCAGCAACTTTGAGGTCGAAATGTGCCGCAAGGGGGGCGAGAAGATTACGGTCTTTTTTTCTGGCGCACTGCTGGAAATTGCCGGTAAAGATCTTGTCCTGAGCGCCGTTGTGGATGTTTCCGGACAGAAACGGCTCCAGAACCAGCTGCTTCAATCGCAGAAAATGGATGTCGTTGGTCAGCTGGCGGGCGGTATCGCACACGATTTCAATAATATGCTGGCCGGGATCATGGCCGCTGCCGAACTATTGAAAATGCGGCTGCCGAGCGATGAGAGAAACCATAAATTGGTGCATACCATCATCGATGCCGCTACCCGTTCAGCAGACCTGACCCGTGAACTGTTGACATTCTCTCGCAAAGGGACGGCGGTTTCAACTCCGATTCGCATCCATGATACCATTGCCGGTGTCATGAGCCTGCTGGAACGGACGATTGACAAGCAGATACAGCTCACAGCCCGGCTGGAGGGAAATAATCCGGTGGTAATGGGCGATCAGACCCAGTTACAGAATGCGCTGCTTAATCTGGGGGTCAATGCCCGTGACGCCATGCCGCAGGGAGGGGTACTGACCTACGCGACGACCGTAAGAACCCTTGACGAGTCCACCTGCCGGTCTCTCGGCATCTTACTCGCGCCCGGTCGCTATCTTGAAATAGAGGTGTCAGACACCGGGGCCGGCATGACACAGGAGATTATGGAGCATATCTTCGAGCCGTTTTTTACTACCAAGGTGGTCGGAAAAGGCACCGGTCTCGGTTTAGCCGCTGTGTACGGAACCGTTCGGAACCACCACGGCGAATTGTACGTGCAGAGTGAACCGGGAGTCGGTTCGGTGTTCAAAATTTTTCTCCCGATGATAGAAGAGGGGGTAGCCCCTCCGGCCGGTACAGGAATGGCGATCTCGGGCAATGGCGGGGTTCTGCTGGTTGATGACGAACAAATTCTGCGTGATCTCGGTCGTGATCTGCTGGAAGATCTTGGTTATACGGTATATCTGGCTGAAGACGGGGCAGAGGCTCTGGAGGTGTTTGCATCCAACCGGGAAGATATCTCGCTGGTCATGATGGACATGGTCATGCCGAAGATGGGGGGGAGGGAGGCCTTCTTGCGGATGCGTGAACTGGCTCCCGAATTGAAAGTGCTGTTCTGCTCCGGTTTTCACCAGGAGGGAACCGAAAAGGAACTGCTCCAGCTTGGCGCCAGCGGATTCATTCAAAAACCGTACAACCGGAGTGAACTGAGCCGGGCGGTTGCGGAGGCGCTGGAACTTTGAATACACTACACCCCTTTTCTCAGCAGCCGACCATCCTGGTGGTCGAAGATGAACGGTACGTCAGGGAGTCTCTGACGGCCTATCTCGACGACATCGGATACCGGGTGCTGGCCGCTGAAAACGGCCGGATCGGGCTGGAACTTTTTTGCAGCCAGCGACCTGACATTGTCATGACCGATCTGCGGATGCCGGAGATGGACGGATTTGCGTTGGTGGAAGCGATTGCAGCAGAAGCCGAATTTACACCGATTGTGGTTGTTTCAGGAGTCGGGGCGGTTGATGAGGCGGTGCGGGCGATGCGGTTGGGGGCCTGGGATTATCTGTCCAAACCGATACTGAATTTTGAAGAGCTGCAGATCACGCTGGAACGTTCCCTTGAGCGGGCCCGGACAAAATATGAACTGGAGCGTCTTCGTCGTCACCTCTCGGACGGGACGCTGGATGACGAGACCGCTTTTGGCAGCATCATCACCACGTCGTCGCGCATGCGCGCTGTTTTTTTGTATCTGGAGTCGGTCGCCCCGTCCCGCCAACCGGTACTGATCACCGGAGAGACCGGAACCGGAAAGGAGCTGATTGCCCGGGCGGTCCACACTCTGAGCGGTCTCAGCGGTCCGTTTGTGGCGATCAATCTTGCCGGACTTGATGACACCATGTTCAGTGATACCCTCTACGGCCATCTGCGCGGCGCCTATACCGGCGCTGACCGCGCCCGGGAGGGTTTGATCCGCCAGGCGTCGGGCGGTACGCTCTTTCTTGACGAAATCGGCGATCTGTCGCCCGGGTCGCAGGTGAAACTGCTGCGCCTGCTCCAGGGGGGGGAATACCTCCCGCTCGGCTCCGACAAGGTGCAGAGAAGTGATGCCCGGATTGTGACAGCCACCCATACCGATCTGAAAAGCAAAATGGAGCAGGGCACTTTCCGCCCCGATCTGTATTACCGGCTCTGCAGCCACCGTGTAGAACTCCCCCCGCTCCGTGACCGTCCCGAGGATCTCCCGCTGCTGACGGCTCATTTTCTGAAAAAGTCCGCGGCCCTGCTCGGCAAACCGATTCCGGCCGCTCCGGCTGAGCTGAACCGCTATCTGGCGGCGTACCGTTTTCCTGGCAATATCCGTGAACTGGAGGCGCTCATCCATGATGCCGTTGCCCGCTCGGGGAGTCGCGTTCTGCAGCTGGAGTCGATCGTGACGGCGATCGGCAGTAATCTGCGACCCCCTGCTGCTGTTCCGGACGCCAACAGTTGCCCGGTTTGGCCATTCGCTGAAAAATTTCCGACCCTCAAGATGGCCGAAGCCTTTCTGATCGCTGAAGCGTTGCGTCTGGCCGATAACAATCAGCGCCTGGCCGCAGCCTATCTGGGAATTACCCGTCAGGCGCTTAACAAACGGTTATCGCGGTCGGGATGATTAACCGGCGGAAACACCCCTGCGTCAAAAGTTGCAGACGCAGCCGGTGGCGCATCGCATAACCAGGCGATACATAAGGAATTACCAGCATCAAGCGCGCAGCCTGTCAATTTCAGTCGCACCCCACCCGCCGGCAAGCTAACTCCGGACTGCCTGTATTTACACATGTAATTATGGTTCGCCCCTCCGGCACGTTCCCTGCTCTCAGTTAGGTTCGAATATACTGATCACGGGAGAGAAGCCGTAAAGGAGTCCGGGTATGTCGGCTAAATCAGCAGAAATCTTTTTCAAAAGCGAATCACGCTATCGGACACTGGTTGAAAACTCCTGCGACATTATTTTCTCGCTGGATACCGAGGGGAACTTTACCTTTGTTTCCCACGCCTGGAAAACCGTGCTCGGCCATGATCGGGGTGATGCCGTCGGGCACAACTTTCGCAAGTTTATTCACCCGGAAGATATTCCCCGTTACGAAACTTCGATTATGACGGCGCTCCAGACCAACTCTGCGCAGGAGGTGACCTATCGTATTCACCATGCTGACGGCAGCTGGCGCTGGCACACATCGCGCGGGACGCCTCATGTCGATGAGAACGGTGTGCTGACGGTTATCGGCATGGCCTACGATGTTACCGAGCGGCTCCGTATCGAAGAGATCATGACCCAGACCGAAAAGATGATTATGATCAGCGGCATGGCGGCCGGTATGGCGCATGAGATCAATAATCCGCTGGGGGCCATACTGCAGCATGCCCAGAACATCGAACGGCGGGTATCAACCGGTATTCCTGCCAACCTGAAGGCCGCCGCAGAGGTCGGCGTCGACCTGGATCTTGTGCGCGCCTATCTCCAAAAACGGGGCATCTTTGATTTTATCGGTCACATTCGGACCGCCGGAATGAGAGCTTCGGTCATAATATCAAATATGCTCTATTTCAGCCGCCGCAGCGAATCCGGCGCCGAATATATCGATCTGTCGGCCCTGCTGGACAGGGTGCTGGAACTGGCGGGAACAGATTATCACCTGAAGAAAAAATACGATTTCCGCCGGATTGACCTGCAGCGTGACTACGCCGCTGATCTCCCTTTAGTGCCGCTGGTGGTTGCAGAACTGGAACAGGTGCTGCTGAATATCATCCATAATGCCGCCCAGGCCATGGCCGGCGCAGCGATGCGAAGGGAACCGCGAATCACTCTGCGGACCCGTCTGTCCGAGGGTATGGTTCTGATCGAGATAGAGGATAACGGCCCCGGCATGGATGAAGCCACCCGTCTGAGGATTTTCGAACCGTTTTTTTCTACTAAGGAAGTGGGCGTATCTACCGGTCTGGGGCTGTCGGTCGCTTATGCGATCGTTACCAAGGGGCACCGCGGTGCAATCGAGGTCCAGTCGCGACCGGGCGAGGGGAGCTGCTTTACCGTTAAGCTTCCTCTGCAGGGGAAGGCGTGATGCACAACGCAGACATCAGGGTATTACTGGTTGACGATGAAGAAATTATTCGCGACTGTATCACGGCCTACCTGGAAGATGAAGGGTTCATCGTGCAGAGCGCTGCCTCTGCCGAGGAAGCGTTGGAAACGATCGCTGCCATCCGTCCGGCGGTCTGCATATCCGACTTGCGTCTGACCGGCATGAATGGCGAGAGATTTATCGTCAAAGCCCATTCTCTCTGCCCGGCAACAGTGTATCTGCTCCATACCGGGACGCTGTACTCACTTTCCGATGAACTTCGCGAGATCGGTATGACCGCCGATGACGTGCTGCTGAAACCGATCCATGACCTCTCGAAACTGGTTAATAAAATCAAGCAAAGTGCCGCAGCAGGGAGAACAGTGTAATGGAAGAGCTTTCAACCAATCTGGTGTTATTAACAATTGACGATGAAGAATCGATCCGCAGCAGCGTCGCGGCGTTTTTCGAAGATTGCGGCTTTACCGTGCTTCAGGCCTGCGATGGTCGTGATGGCATTGAGATGATCCATGCACTGCATCCGGACGTTGTTATCACCGATCTGCGCATGCCGAATGTAGACGGCCTGGAGGTCGTCGATGCCGTCAAGCTGCTGGACGATAATCTGCCGATCATCGTCCTTTCCGGAACCGGCAAGCTGAGAGATGCGACGGAGGCTTTGCGGCGCGGCGCCTGGGACTATCTGACCAAACCGGTTGTCGACCTGGTTGAGCTGGAGCTGGTCGTTGCCCGCTGTCTCGA
>VFJM01000124.1 GCA_009886055.1 Geobacter sp.
CAAGGACTTGAACAAATGAGACTGGTACCCTGAAACCAGAAAACCTTAACAACCAAGGGTCATTGCTTATTTCACACCTCAGGCTGTCTCACTAAGTCCGGCCACCTCAGGGCGCATTTGGGCATAAATCCAACTCTTATATTAATTCAGTAGCATTTCAGCAGAATACGTTTCAGGATATGGCAGAAAATATTATCTTTACTGATACCGCAGCCCACATCTCATCTCAATCCCCAATCCTAAACAACTTATCCCCCTGCGACAACTTAACCACAAAAAACTCTTCCCGATTCAACTCTTTCGGCAACTTATCCTTGAGAATCGACGCCACGAACTGAATCCCCTTGCTGTTCACCAACTGGGCAATCTTCAGGAGCTGGTTGTCGTGCATCAGCTCCTTCTTGTCGTTCAGTAAAAAGTGCAGACAAGGGATATTTTCTTCATCGGCAAACAGGGTGTAGGCAATGTCGAAACAGGAAATCTCACCCTGCTTTTTTCCTGAACTGAGATTGGCAATATCGGTGTCGAAAACAGAGAACTTGTACAACCGCTGCCCTTTTCTGTTCATGATCGGATCGACCTTCAGGGCGTACTGTTCGCCATAGAGCGAGGATAACCCTAAGGGTCGCGTCTCAACTGGCTACAAAATCAAAACTCACCCCGCCCTCACAGCCTTCCTTACCGAAACCTGATGCAAATTCTGTATGCCGTTCTACACAGGTACAGACTTGTGCAGTATTAAACACAGCTTCTTTTGGTGTTCTAGGCAAGCCTTGTCGTTGCAAGTAAAGAGCATAACGCTGCTGAATACGAGTAATATATGGCGGCAGAAGACGGCCAATACGATTGTCCTTTAATTCTGACCATTTCTTGATGGTAATGTCTTTAAATCTGAAATCGAATGACTTGCCCTCATCAATACTAAAGATTATTGATTGGCAGTCTTGTTCGTTAAAATGCCCATAGTCTTTGCTGTATGATTTATTTAGTTTTGCATCTGAAAGCTTGTCACCTTTAAGGAGGTATAATTGAACATCATCCAATGATGAATTAGGTAAATTTCTGTTGGGGATACAATCGCAATCAGGTCTAATATTTATCCACATTTTGCCGGCAAATTTAAATATGTCACCTGTTGCTATTGAGTTGGTAGGCAGTCTGTTTTTTTCTATAAATCTTTCACCCCTGAGAACCTTGCGCAATTCACCGTTTTCAATTGCAGGCCCCCTCTTGTTAATAATTACCTTGTCAAATAAAAATGGGGCCATTCGAGTATGGATGTTTCTGGTAATTACCTCTCCAAGTTCACTTGATGGGTCCACGCCGTCAGCAGCATAATTTCTCCAAAGAACTTTGGGCCAGGATGGACCTAATTGATAAAAGTCATGAAACAGCAAGTTTTTTGCTCTACTATATTCTTTCCCCCATTCCATCAACACGTAGACTGATGGTGTATTTCTTGCCCAAGTTTCTATTGTTGTAGATAGTTTTGTTTTGCCTTTTAACTCCGCTTTGTTTTTAACAAAAATATAGTTGGGCTTATCATCAAAGTATAAATCATTATCGCGCAAACTATTAATAACGGTTTCTTTATCTTCATCTGTAAAAATAAATACTGGAATGAACAACTTATCTCTTAATTTTTTTAAGAATACTATATTTTCCGTGACGAAATAATGGCCTAAAGCGTCTGGCACAACGACCCCTGGAGTTGAATCACTAAGGTCCTCCGAATTCAACCTCCAGTCTAATAACAAAAATGAAATCCCATCAAGATGGTCAATCACATCATCATCTGGAATTGAAGTGAATGTTATGCAAGGCATTTTTTTACTCTTAATTTGAGAAATAAGATTATTTATTCCTGCACCTGCTTTGTCTATTTCATCATCAATGACAACAGCTATTCCTGTAAAAAGATCTTCGGAAGCCATTTAGTTTTCCCCCACTAAAAAATTGACGATGAAATTTGCTCCCGAAAGAACTTTCTCCGATTTCAATTCGGCCAATCCAATTGAATACTCGTTTCGTTC
The DNA here is from genome assembly GCA_009886055.1 of Geobacter sp. Lineage (GTDB taxonomy): Bacteria > Desulfobacterota > Desulfuromonadia > Geobacterales > Pseudopelobacteraceae > JACRCG01. The sequence goes on from VFJM01000124.1 coordinate 2,034, forward strand.
AAGCAATTGACGTGCAATGTAAAGCCCGAGTCCGCGACCTTCTTCACCCTTTCCAGAGTAAAATGGCTCGAAAATATACGGAATATCATCTTTGTTTATTCCTGGTCCGTTATCTGAAAAGATCATCTGACTCTTGTTTCCATCTAAGACTATTTCGATAATCTTATCCTTTTGCGTCGTTTGCATTAACCAATAGACTGCATTATCAAACAAATTAAGTAATAGCTGCAGAAGAATCGCATCCGTAGTTTTAGCCACAAGTGGAGAACCTTCGCATCGAATATTTAGAACAATTTTCTCTTTTAAGAGCATCCGCTTATAGATCCGCTCAACTTTTTCAATAATTTCTTTCACACGAATAGCTCTTCGCCTCTGCTTTGAAGACTTGAATAGCAGTTGTATATCTTTAAGTTGTGCCTCAATAAAACTCATCCCACCACGAATTGACTGAAGATCTTTCAGAAGAGTATCCCTATCAATTTTTGAAGAAGTCATTAAATCCTGAATGAGGCCATCAATATTTGCAAAAACTTTGCCCATGATTCCCATAATGTCATGAGAGGCTGTTTCGACAGAAAGCCCTACACCAGCTAATTCTTCTGTCGTTTCAGCACGCTGCACCAAGTATTGGCGTTCAGCTTTATACTCTTTTTCAGCGCGGGCTAGAATCTCCTGAGCTTTCTTGTTACCAACAACCGTATTCTTTAATTCATCAAATTCTTTTTGGACTTGCTCTGTCCTGAAAATATCATGACTCTTCTTGTTTTCTAGATCTTTACGATATTGCGCATATGGTTTTTGTCGTATATAAGCCAAAAACGATTGAAGAAGTGTGACAAAATCCTCTGTAGCGTCTCCCTCTTCAATAAGTCCTTCCCGGTTTGTCTTATCCTTTAGTTTTGGATTCCCTTTTTGACTTATATTTACATACCCAACAACTTGGTCGTTGCTTAAGAAAAATCCAGCACTAATAGTTCCTCGATATGCATCTATTCTTAACCAATCATCATCTGGCTCACCGTAGGGGTATACCCTAATGCCATCACGATAAAGATAGATTCTGTGGTCACGTAGTATTTTTTTATCTTCTGCATCTAGCTGGAATTTCATTGGCGCTTGTGCGCTGAAGTCAAAAATATAAAACCCGAATTCAAAAGATCCGCACTCTGTCTTTCGTTTGTCAAGTACACTTCCAGCATTCCCAAAGCGTTCTTTAAATATTTTTAGACCTGTGATGTTTGAGTCTCTCAGGCTTATTGACTTTGCTTCCCCATTCATTGAATAGGTAAACTGATTCAAATCGGAATTAAAATAACCTTTTTCAATCCTGATAACAGATCGGTCCTCAAGTAGAACACGCAATTTTTCAAGATATTGCTCATGAAAGTTCTGAACAGTTTCATCTCTATAAATCAATACTTCAAATTCGCTATGCGTTTTATTTTTTTCTCCTGGTATGCTTTCAACAAATATGGATTCGAGTCTGCTGATATCCCTGTAAATATCTTTAATCTTTTTTTCGGTCCAGGCCCCCTTTAGATTCGATATTTCAATACGGGTTCCATAGGGTTTACGTTTTTCTTTACGCGTACCCAGTAAAAATAGTTCGTCCTTAATCAGCTGTGGTGCTCTAGTAACATACGAAACCTCTAAGTCCTCGATGAAAAGTTCTTTTTCTTTCCCATTGAGCGTGAGGAAATCGTCATCATATTTGCTAAAATCATATACGACTACTTGTTCAGAATTTTCACCTTTGGCACGAGTAACAACTTCTATCTTCCGCCCTAACTTCAAAATTGCGAATCTTCCAATACCTTTTTCACCCTGAATTACACGGCCACTGTCGGTAGTGTCTTTAATTAGTTTTCGTCGTTTCTTTTCAGGAGTAGCAGGATTCAGCCAATGATTTTTTATAATCTCTGCTGTCATGCCATGTCCCGAATCTTCAATAACAATCTTTGAATCTGGCAGAATCTTGTATCCATCTCCAAATCCACAAAACGAAACCTTCACCCATTTAGCATCTGCATCATAGGAGTTTTTGATTAGTTCAATAAGGGCAATGCGCTCATTTTTTATTAATTGCTCTCCCAACATGGTTAGCAGTCGCGCATAAGGTCTGATTTTAAGTGGTTCAGGTTTTCCCATATTCATTTTCTCCCAATCAAAATAAATTCTTCACTGTAGACTTTTCGTCCACTTGCATCCGAAGAAAACTTTCCCAGGCCATCCCTATAGGGTGTCAATATCTTGTTACTAATTTTTCTCTTTGTTGCCTGTACGTTGCAGAACCCCGCTGACTCCAGCGATTCAGCCAGATGTTTGGCATTATCAATCCGCACACCTTTGTATTCCGTGTTGCCAATTACAAAAAGAGCCATACCCTTTTCATTGAGCATGTCAAATGATTTTTCTGCTACTTTCTGCATATCAAGGAAGTATTTTGCCACCGAACGCGCTTTTGATTTGTGCTGATCTAAAAGCAGAGAAACAATTCGATTTCCCGTACTATTCAACCTTTTCCATTCTCTGGTGAAATTATATTCATGATGAAGGCTGCCAATTGCCCCTTCACGAAGGTTGCGATAATCATCTGCGAAATCCAGCCACAAGGAAGAGAGCTGGTGAAGGTCCGCATATTCATAAGAGGTCACATAGGGTGGACTTGTGACAATCATATCAACCTTAGGGGCAGACGTATTACTGCTAAGAAAGCTGCCGGTGACAATTTCTGAAATAGAATTGCCAAGCCCATTGTTTTGATCATTGGCGGCAAACATAAAATGGCACTGTTCTTTAAATGCAGTCACCACATCTGCTGTTTTCTTGTCGGGATCAACCTGAGGTTTAATAGATTTTGTCAGCCAAACTGAAGTTGGCTTCAAGATATTTGAAAAGGCGCAAAGGAAAAACAGATTATAATCACTGTTCGGAGGTGTTTCATAAAAAATTGCAGACTTCAGATGAGCAAGATCGTTGTATTGGACGTTTTTGTACCAATATTGTAGTCGCTCGTTTGCGGTGGGATACAGGTCAGGAATTGGCGTCGAATAAAATCGCTCCAAAATTGCTGTTAAATATTTTTCAAGTCGCCATTGCTGGTATTTACGGCTCTTTGCTTTTGCAATCAAAGTTGCTACAGGATTAATATCACAACCCCAAAAAACTATATTGTTGCGCTTTGCTTCGAATGCGGTTGTTCCGCAGCCGCAAAAAATATCTGCTATAGTTTGTACTGAATAATTATTCAATTTTGCATATTCCAAAGCTTTGGTTGTGATGAAAGCTGGAAACTTGGCAGGATATGCATGTATCCTATGCATCTTCGATTCTTTTTCTGCACCAGTATTCCAGAAGGTGTCAATTGGTACGGACTCAAAATCAAATTTGCTAATATCGTTTATGGTTATCATGCAGCCCTCAGGTATTGCTTCGTTCAGCGGAAAATATAATAGACAGTTACTATGCTCTTTGACACCAATCCATCTAATAAGTCTCATTTCCGAGCAAATGTATGGTATGTAGCACAGATAACCTCTTGAAAAAAGTTGTATTTTGAATTACCAGCTGAGTCGCGCGCTCCTCCGATCAATACAAACCTAACCATGCCCTCACAATGAAAACTCAATTAAACTCTATATCTCCGCACCAAAACAAAAAGGACAGGCTTTTTGCTTGATTTAAGTTGCCTGCCCCCACTCACTCCCCAATCCTGAACAACTTATCCCCCTGCGACAACTTCACCACAAAAAACTCTTCCCGATTCAACTCTTCCGGCAACTTATCCTTCAGAATCGAAGCCACAAACTGAATCCCCTTGCTGTTCACCAACTGGGCAATCTTCAGGAGCTGGTTGTCGTGCATCAACTCCTTCTTGTCATTCAGCAAAAAGTGTAGACACGTGGCTAAAACAGCGCTTTTTATGGCACTTTTACTCAATCAAGTCAATGATTCTAATGTGATTATTGAACACTGTTCTAACCAGACGAAGCGCCTTGACAAAACCATCCGACAAGGTAATACTCTTTAATACCAAGTAATACCCGGAGGTGAAAATGCAGACACAGGTAAAGCCGATGGCCATCAAATTGCCTCAACAAGACAGGGATCGCCTGCAGCAGCTTGGCGTGGCGAAAAAACGTTCCGCTCATTGGCTTGCAAAAGAGGCGATTACCCAGTTTCTGGATCGTGAAGAGGCTGCGGAACAGTTCAAGCAGGAGTCTGTGGCACGCTGGGAAGAGTATTGTATCACCGGTAAATCCGTACCGCATGACGCCGTCATGAACTGGCTTGAATCATGGGGTACCGATAACGAGGCCGAGGCGCCAAAATGCGGATAGTGTGGCTTGGCTCCGCAATCCTTGACCTTCAACGTTTCAGGGACTTTATCCAGCCGCACAATAAGGAAGCGGCACAACGGGCCGTCAGGATAATCAGGACCGCCGTCGCACACATCGCGGCAAATCCCCGTATCAGCAAACCGGTGGATGATTTGCCTGATTACCACGATATCGTCGTCCCTTTTGGCGCTTCAGGTTATCTGCTCCGTTATCGAATACAGGATGAGACCATTATCATAATCGCTCTCAAACATTGCAAGGAGGCGGGCTTTTCAGAACAGTCTCCGGCATTGTGGGTAGTAAAGGAACCGGGCGAAACGGCTTATGGCATGTAGCAGCTTCCAATATTCTTTCTACCCTTGTTTACCCGTTTAAAAACGCCCTGCCCTACCCCAACAAGGTGAGTACATCTCAAAACTCGCAGTGCCTCGGCGTTCTTGGAAACGGAATCACGTCGCGGATGTTATCCATCCCGGAGAGGTACATGACCAGCCGCTCGAAACCGAGCCCGAAACCGGCATGCGGGCAGCTCCCCCAGCGGCGACTGTCCAGATACCACCAGAGCGGTTCACGGGCAATCCCCGTCTCAGCCATCCGCCTTTCCAGGCGGTCCAGCCGCTCCTCGCGCTGGCTGCCGCCGATGATCTCGCCGATCTTCGGCACCAGCAGGTCCATGGCGGCCACGGTACGGCCATCATTGTTCTGCCGCATGTAAAATGCCTTGATATCTTTAGGGTAGTTGAGAATAAAGGTCGCCCCCCCCACGATCTGCTCGGTGATGCATCGTTCGTGTTCCGTCTGGAGATCCAGCCCCCACTCAACCGGATACGTGAATGTGACTCCCGATCGCTGCAAACGATCAATCGCATCGGAATATTCCATCCGGACAAAGTCAGCCTCCGCCACCCCGCGAATACGCTCAATCAGACCGTTTTCAATATGCCTGTCAAAGAATGCCATATCGTCGGCACACTCTTCGAGTGCAAAGCGACAGAGATACCGGACAAATTTTTCCGCCAGATCGGCATCATCGGACAGGTTCGCAAATGCCATCTCCGGCTCGATCATCCAGAACTCGGACGCATGCCGGGCGGTGTTGGAGTTTTCTGCCCGGAACGTCGGGCCAAATGTGTAAACATCTCCAAAAGCCAGCGCAAACAGCTCACCCTCAAGCTGGCCGCTGACGGTCAATCCGGTTTTCTGACCAAAGAAATCCTGGCTGAAATCCGGCTGTCCATCAAGAGTGGGGGGGTCTGCCGCATCAAGCGTGCTGACGCGAAACAGTTCACCGGCGCCTTCACAGTCGCTGGCGGTAATGATGGGTGTATGGACGTACAGGAAATTCTGTTCGGAAAAGAATTGATGAACTGCCAGGGCAAGCCGCGATCTCAGGCGGAATACCGCCCCGAAGGTGTTCGTGCGGGGCCGCAGGTGAGAGATGGTGCGCAGATATTCGAATGAGTGGCGTTTTTTCTGGAGTGGATAGCTGTCGTCGGCACCTCCGATTATTTCAATCGACCGCGCCGCCAGTTCCCATTTCTGCCCTGATGCCGGAGACTCAACCAGAGCGCCTGCCACAGTGAGGGCTGTTCCGGTTCCGACCCGGCAGATATGGCTGAAATTGGGCAGAGCGGACTCAACTACGATCTGGATGCCATCAACTGTCGATCCGTCATTAAGAACAATGAAACATATCCCTTTTGACGACCTGACTGACCGCACCCACCCTGAAAAGGAGCAGAGTGACGCCCCCGTTCCCTGTTCAAGAATCTCTTTGATTCGTGTTCTCATTATGACGCTCCCGCCCAGCTTGTTTGTTTGACCTTGCTGACAGCGATGTGATAAATTTGTATATACTACGGGCAGTGCGCTCACCGGCATCTATGCCGCCCGATCAGAAGAAAGGAGAAACTACCATGACAAAATCAACATGTGCAGCCCTTGCCTTAACCTTGATCACAAGCTTTTCAGCCGGTGCTGAAGGGATTCACCAGAGCACCCTCACCCCTGCTAAAGCTGCTGAGGCAAAGAGATATCCCCAGATCGTGCTGTACTCGGTCGCCTGGTGCCCCCACTGCCGTGAAGCGAAGGAATACCTGACTAAAAACGACATCCCGTTTATTAATCGAGATGTCGAGGTTGATGCCAAGGCGTTGGAAGATCTGACCATCAGATACAACAGTACCGGAGTTCCGGTGATTGTTTTCGGCAAAGACAAAGAGGAGATAGTTATGAAAGGGTTTACGCCCGAACTGTTTCAGAAAACGTTACAAAAAGCCCGTTCCAAATAAAGGTCTGACAATTTGCTTCCCGGTAATTTGTCAACCATACATCTTGAAAAGCTGCAGAACCAGCAGCGTAATCCCGGAACCGATACACGCACCGATGATAATTTCACGCATTGAATGAATTTTAATCAACAATCGCGAGTGACTTACCATAGTTGCCAGCAAGAGTGACAGCAGAGAGATGAGCGGGTCACGGGTATTAAGCGATACCGCAGTGGCGATTGAGAACGCGACCGCAGCGTGTCCGCTTGCTATTCCGCCAGAAAGAGGGGTGCCGGTACCGGTGGCACTCTTTACGATAACGACAACAATAATTACGATCAGTACCGATACGACCGTACCCATGTCAGACACAGAGCCAAACATCGCAAGGACCTCCCCATAGCGCGGCATAACGTATTTTGCCAGAATCAGGTATCCCATGATGGCGGCACCGCAGGCAGTGACCAGCACGGCTCCGGCTGCCGTATCTTTTGCAATTTTAGCCAACGGATGATAGCCGGGAGAGACGAGATCGACAACCGCTTCAATGGCAGTATTGAACATCTCGGCGCAAAGCACCGACAGGATTGAAAGCGCAAGCAGCGCAAACTCCAGCGGGGTGACCTTCAGAAACAGAACGGCCAGCAGCACGGCAATGGCCGCGATGAAATGGATGCGCATATGCTTTTCAGCGCGGGCCGCGTGCACAATGCCCTCAACGGCACAATTGGCTGAGTCTATAAACCGGTCGGGCTTAACAACCCTTCCTTCTTCAGAATTCTGAATAGCTGCTGCTCCTTCTGCTCCATTTTATGGGCTTCCGCCTCACCGCTCCGCTCATGGTCATAGCCGCTCAGATGTAATATTCCGTGCAGCAGCAGAAACGACAGGCGCTCAAAAAACTCCATCCCACTCTCTTCCGCCTCCCGGGCTGCGGTATCGGCCGATAGTATGACATCGCCAAGAGCATGCGGATTTACCCCTCCGCACTCCCCTTCCTGCAGTGAGAACGAAATCACGTTGGTCGGGCGATCCTTGGCAAGATACTCCCTGTTAATGATCCGGATCGAGCGGTCACCAACTATTGTAACAGAGAGCTCCGTCCCATCAGGACATCCCAAGGCGCTTAAGATTCTCACCGCCACCTTTTTGATCTGCCGGCTCTTGAAGTGGTGGCGTCTCTGGCGATTGTTCAACAGTATCAACATACGACACTACTCCTTGTTCAGTTTTGGCATGATCACGGGTTCCCAACTTTTTGGAACGCCCCCCACTCACCTTGTAAGCAGGCTCAGGGTAGTCAACACGATGGTGGAAGATGCCGTTCAGAATAACGGTAAAACTCCTGGCAATTTCGTGCAGGTTTTTCAGGGTCAGCTCACATTCATCGAGTTGACCATCGATAAATACATTATTAATCAGTTTCTGGACCAACCCCTGAATACGGTCAGGAGTCGGATTTACGAGGGTGCGGGAAGCCGCTTCAACACAGTCTGCCAGCATGACAATACCCGCCTCGCGTGTCTGCGGTTTGGGGCCGGGATAGCGGAAATCCTTTTCCTCAACTGCCTGCCCGCCCAACGCCGCCTGATTTTTGGCGCGCTCGTAAAAAAACTTGATCAACGCGGTACCGTGGTGCTGGCGGATGATATCGACAATTGATTGTCCCAACCTGCTTTCACGGGCCAGCTCAGCCCCTTCCTTAATATGTGAAATCAGGATCAGCGCGCTCATGCTGGGCGCAAGTTTATCATGACGGTTCTCTTCACCGCCCTGGTTTTCAATAAAATAGAGCGGTTTTGTAGCTTTACCGATATCGTGGTAATAGGCCGCAACCCGCGCCAACAGAGGATTGGCACCGATGGATTCGGCGGCCGCCTCTACCAGGCTTCCAACGACAACGCTGTGATGGTAGGTGCCGGGGGCCTTGACCATCAGTTCCCGAAGCACTGGAGAGTTGAGGTTTGCGAGTTCCAGCAGCTTGATATCGGTCGTATACTGAAAGAGCGTTTCGACAAGCGGAATGAAGCTCGATACGAAGCCGGCGCTGATAAACCCGCTTAACAGAGCGAAAAAGGCTATGTACAGGGTTTGTTTTGTGAAGATGGCATTGTTGAAGGTCTGGAACGACAGCGCCAGAGCAAGGTTGACTACCGAAACCTTGATACCGGCGGCATAGACCGTCCCGCGGTTGGTGCAGTGACGAACGCCATGAGCGCCGACAATACTCCCCAGCAGCGAATAGATAACAACCTGCATGTTGTTCTCAAACATGATTCCGAGCAGCGGAGCCAGAATAGCACAATAGACCAGTGCAACCTCGGAGTTGATGAAAATCCGGACGATCATTGCTCCGGCGGCAAACGGAAACAGATAGAAGTAACTTGAGGCATCGACGGAGGGGAATACCGGCCCTATGTTATGGGTGATCAGGAGAGCGGTCTTGAAGCAGATGAAACTGATCGTGATCAGCAGCGATATGGTCAGGACATCTTTATTGGTCGGATTGAATTTTCGAATATTCTTGCAGGCAAACCGGTAAGGAAAATAAAACAGTACGAGGATCAGCGCAAAGGTTCCGAACGCCCTGAAAATGAAGCTGCCGCTGCGCTGAGAGCCGAAGATCGCCTCTAGTTTGTGGGTCTGTTCGGGGGTAATTCGTTCACCAACCCGTACGACCATCTCCCCCTTCTGCAGCTTGAAGAGCACCGGTCGCACCGTCTCCATAGCTCTGCTGGAACGCACCTCGGATGCCTCGCGGTTATAGAACAGGTTGGGAAGCAGGATTCTGGCAATTACTGCCGCAATGCGGGCATTGTCAGAAGCAGCTCCCACCCCCTTGAAATTCCAATTGCTGACGGTTTGGCGAGCCTCACCAATCTCGACGACACCGGCGGTTAAATCGCCCCCTCCAACGGGGTGGCCATTGTTATCAGTTATTTCAAGTCCCCGACGGGTGTCTGTCTGAAAAACTTTTCTATCCAGGATAATTTCTTGTCGGTACAGTTCATTCAGCAATTCTGCCGTACTTGCCAGAAAGAGTGAATCAGACTTGATCCGGATCAGAGCCTGAATTTCCGCTTCACTCAGTTCTGTATCCAGCAACGGCGCCAACTGCGCGCGCCACTGGGAAATTGTTTTCTCCGGCTTTTCATCACGGCGTGTATGAACAATCGCAAGGGTCTGCTTGAGCTTGTCATTAAGAGCGCCCGCCACCAGATTGTTAAGGTTGTACACAACCGGAGCGTTATTGGCGGCATCTTTGCGACGCTGTTCCGTCAAGGCCTTGTTTTCCACAAGCAGGTCCTGGGACACCCGAATGTCGGATGTAGCAATATCACCCACCTTATAGGAAAGTGTAGAGGTGTGTTGGCTGGGGAGTATGGTCAGTGTCAGCAGCAGAGCGGTAGAGACGAGAATAATAAACCGGTTGCGACTGGCCGTTTCGGGGTTTGAAACCCTCTTGATCAGAGAATCAAGCAGATTCGATCCGAACTGGCTCAAATATTTCAGTGTATGCTGTTCCTGCTTGCTGCCGGATTGTTCAGACATAGGTGCATGCGCCGCTAAGATGATTGGATTTCAGCCACTTACTACAAGTATTGAATTGTAATCTGATTACACAAACGTGTCAATAAATCTGCGCCGAAACAGTGAGGAGTCCGGAACAGGTTCACCCCCGTGGATGAATCTGCTGATGCAGGCGCTTGAGCCTCTCTCTGGTAACGTGGGTATAGATCTGCGTGCTGGCCAGGTCGGCGTGCCCCAGCATGATCTGCACACTGCGCAGATCTGCGCCGTTTTCCAGCAGATGGGTGGCAAATGAGTGCCGCAGGGTGTGTGGTGAAATGTTTTTTCGGATAGCCGCCAGATCCGCCCGTTTCTTGATGATATTCCAGAAGGCCTGGCGGCTCATCGCTCCGCCGAGACGGGAAAGAAAGAAGTACGGATTCAGCCGCTGCGGGTCCTGTTTGCTGCGGACTGCGTCAAGATATGAAGCTGCATGCTCGCGGGCCGACTCACCGATCGGCACCAGACGTTCCTTGTTCCCCTTCCCGACCGTCATCAGATAGCCGGAATCAAGGTTGACTTCACGCAGCGTGAGATTAACCAGCTCAGACACCCGCAGGCCGGTGGCGTACAGCAGTTCCAGCATCGCACGGTCGCGCAGATCCTCGCCCCGCCCCCCCAGGCAGGCGGCAAACAGGGCATCTACTTCGCGGCCATCCAGAAACTGCGGCAGTTTATGCAGCGGGCGCGGCGCTTCGATTATTGTGGCCGGATTGCAGTCGGCATAATTCTCAATCATCAGAAATTTGTGGAACATGCGAATGGCAGACAGGCAGCGGGCGCGGCTGCGAGGGCCGATATCCTGTTTCTGCAGTGCACCCATGAAAGCAGCAATATCGTCCGGGCTGATTTCGGACGGATTACGCCGCCCCTCCTTCTCGATAAAATCCAGATAACGGGCAAGATCCCGGCTGTAGGCGCTCCGGGTGTTGGCCGATAGCCCCTTTTCCACGGTGAGATAGGCTATGAAGAGGTCGAGGTAGTCGTTCAATCTGATTCTCCGAATGTCTCTGACTTGACCTGCATCAAGATAATCGCGGGGGAATTCGTGTTAGGGTGAGAACAGTACCATTTATTTTTCAACCGGGAGCCGCGGCATGATTACCACCAGCGAAATAGCAGTCACCATCACTATCTGGGTATTGACGGCCGCCGGGGCCTTCTTTGGCGGCCGCGCCGTCTGGCGGCGCAGAAAACAGCGGCGCTCGGAGGAGCGGAAACCGCAGCCCCGCTGCTGATGTTATTGCCTGGCTGACAACTCCACGTTGATACCCCTTCAGAAAATCATCAGGTGCAGCACCCCGCGAATCAGTATCCCGACCGCTGCTCCGGCGATGGCCGGCCTGACAACGGAAGTACAGCGCGTACCGGCCGAAATCAGCACCGCCACACCGACCAGATCGCAGGGATTAATAATGAAACCGGCCATCCGGTTCAGCTCCAGAATGGTGATGGCACCCTCTTTCATAAGATTGAGTGTAACCCCCATCATGGCTGTTCCACCAGCCAGGTATTTGGTGGCTATCGGAAGCACGGCAACCGCCGGAAATCCGATCAGGCCGAAAAGCGGCGCCAGCAGGACTTCAAGCCCTGAAATGGCGCCGGTGGCCTTAAGAACATTCACAACGAAGATAGCCAGAATCAACAGGGGAATGGCGCCAAGAATAACCTGCACCGCGTCCTGGCCTCCGGCGATCATGATCGTGAGCAGCGAACTTTTCACTGGTTTCGGCGGCACCTGTTCGTGGAATTCGGCAGGTGACAGGCCATCATCGACCGAACGGGCAAAAACGTAATAGGTTAACGCAGCGGAGACAAGACCGCCTAGCACTGACGTCGCCATGATGACACCCAGATTCAGGCCGACCGCCACCAACGGAAAAACGGCGTTGGCCTGCGACATCGTAAACAGCATGGCGAGGGTGGCGGCTATCCTGCGCCGGGCTGTGCCGTCCTTTTCCATAATAGAGAGAGTGGCAACCGGAGCCGCAAAACTGACCAGCAGCAGCTGCAGCATTGCAAAAACACCGGCTCCCGGAACGCCGAAAATCCTGAGAACCGGCTGGATACCTCTGGCAACCAGCGCCAGAAGACCACGCGCCTCCACGACTTTCATCAGCGCCATCATAACAACCAGCACCGGCAGCAGCACATACAGCGCCAGCTCAAGAGCGGTTCTTCCTGACTGCAGCACAATCTTAATAAACTCTTCCAAAAAACCACCCCTCAAAATCCAAAATCCAAAATCCAAAATTCAACATTCAAAATTCCCGATCACACCCACTCGTCAATCGCGGTCATCAGCTTGCTGCATATCTCGTTCAGTTTTTCAGGGGCGGTGATCTTATGCCCGAAAATATCCCGCACATAGAAAACGTCGGCCACCTGATCGACCTTGGTGGATATCTTGGAGACACCGATATAGAGCCCCATTTTAGCCAGTGTGCTGGTAATCAGATACAGTAGTCCGACCTTGTCGTGCGTCAGGATATCGATGACGGTATACTCTTCGGAGACCTCATTATCGATATCAACCTTGGTCACAAAGCGGGGGGCGGGGCGTACTGTCAGCAAGGTCGGGCGTTTACGCTTCGCAACCAGTGTTGACACCTTTACCTCGCCGTGGATAGCCTGGCGCATATCGTGCTCGATTTTGTCCCAGCGCGCCGCATCGGTGATCAGGTTTCCCTGCGGTGAATTGACCTGCAGGACATCGAGCACCTTGCCGTTATTGCTGGTATTGATCTGAGCCGCCAGTATATTTATGCCGTTGGCAGCCATGACGCCGGTAATCCGGGAAAAAAGCCCCGGCATGTCGCGGGCGCAGATGATGAATTCGGAATAGCCGCTCTCCGGCTGATGGGTTAGTCGCAGCAGGATATCGGATTGTTCCAGGCCCAGCAGCAGACGAACATGTTCTGCGATCAGCGGAGCTGGATTGGAAAGGAGGAGCCGCACCGGCATGGCCTTAAGTTCGTGCTGAATCTCTGCAGCGGGGAACTCATCCTCCAGAATGTCGGTAACCTTTTTGATAACAGAGGTGACCCGCTCACTGCTGGCCTCCTGCTGGAACCCTCCCCGATCGAGAATGCCGAAGACCTTTTCGTATAATTCCTGGAAGAGCGAGGCCTTCCAGGTCGTCCAGACATCCGATCCGACAGCCCGGACGTCTGCAACCGTAAGCAGATAGAGCATCTTGAGATTCTCGCTGGTTTCCATCTGGCGGGCAAACTGGGCGATCATCTTTTCATCATTCAGGTCGCGGCGCTGTGAAATATGTGCAAACAGCAGATGCTGGCGGACGAGAAACTCCAGCCGTTCGCTGTCTTCCCGCGAAAGCCCCATCCGGCGGGCAATCGTCGGAATCATGGCGCCCCCCTTCTCGGCATGTCCCCCTCCCGAACCCTTGCCAATGTCATGAAAGAGCACAGCCAGAATCAGCAGCTCCGGCTTGCCGATCTGGGAAGCAATCGCACAGGGGAGCGGCATACTCCCCTTAAGCTCGCCGTTCAACATCTTTTCAGCCTGCTCGACGGCAAAAAGGGTATGAATATCAACCGTGAAGATATGGTACAGGTCGTGCTGAACCTTGCAGTAGATATTCTCGAGTTCGGGAATATAACGGTTCAAAAACTCCAGGTGATGCATCAGACGAAGCGTGCTGGCAACACCCTTGGTTGACCGCAGAATGTTCAGGAACGACTGGTTGACCTCGTGGCTGCGGCGGAACTTGTCGTTTACCAGCGCCAGATTTTTTCTGATAACCCCCTTAACCCGAACATTGAGAGTGACCCCGTGTTTCTGGGCCAGCTCGAATATTTTCATCAGTACGTCCGGATTATTCTCAACGATGGATTCATCCGGAACGATCAATTCTCCCTTGAGAACGAAACAGCCGTCGCCGACCGGCCTGCGTACAAAATATCCCAAAATCTTCAAAGCCCCCTCATCGCGCCAGATACAGCGCGAAATAAGGCTGGAGGTAAAATGCTCTACCTTGTTGGCCTGACGGTAGTAATCCCTCATGAAATCTTCCACCGCCAGCACCCGATCGCTGTCCCGATACCCCAGAAAACCGGCCAGATGCACCTGGGCATCAAAGGTCAGCTGGTCATTTTTGCGCCCGTTGAAGTAATGCAACTCATTGCGGATGCGCCAAAGGTAGTCGAGCGCAGCGTGGTACGATTCCAGCTCTTCATCATCCAGGATACCTTTAATAATCAGCTCACGCAGATCGGAAAACTTGTATTTGACGCGTGCGACCCAGATGGCGGTCTGCAGATCACGAAGGCCACCCTCCCCTTCTTTCAGGTTCGGTTCCAGCAGATAGACCGTAGCGCCGTATTTTTCACGGCGGCTCCTCATATCAGCCACCTTTTCCTTAATGAATGAATCACTCGATTTGGGCAGGATCTGGCTGAAAATAACCTTGTTGAGTATGGCGAAGAGCGAACGGCTGCCGGAAAGAAAACGGGCATCCATCAGCGCCGTCTTGACAGTGCCGTCGGATGCCGCTATTTCAACGCAGTCGGCGATCATGCGCACCGAATAGCCAACATCCAGCCGCATATCCCACAGGAAATAGAGCAGTTTCTGGGCGATGTCCTCAACCGTCGCCGCCGGCAGGGCGCCGTCATGCAGAAACATGATGTCGATGTCGGAAAATGGATTCAGCTCCCCGCGACCATACCCCCCGACCGCCACCAGCGAGATATGTTCCAGCATGGCGTCACCGCCCCCCATGTCATAGATGATGGAAAGGAACAGTTTATTGTTCAATTCATCCATCATGTCGCTAAGCAGATGAGTGACCTCACTGCCGCTGGCACCTCCCTGATGCAGCTGTTTAATCTCTTCGCGGTACGCGGCCAGAAAATTTTTACAGCCGGAGAGATAGAGCGGCCGCTTTTCATCAAATCCGGCCATACCGGCATCGCCAACGGCATCGATTGTATCAGGGAAATAGGGGTCGATAAAAAACTGCATTCAAGTTCCTTGCTTAGCGGCAATTGAAGTGGCAACCGGTCGGGTGCGAATTATACGTCAGACGCCCGAATGAGTCAAAAACAATAGTACTTGCCGTCATTTGTTGATATTGATACTGTTGCGCGGTCCGGATTACTCTCCAGGGGATGCCACTTTGATCAATTCTACAGAATGCGGCACCGCCACACAACATCCCGAACCCACTCCAGCTCTTCACTATGGCTGGATCATAGTCGGGGTCGGCTTCCTCATCATCTTCGCCTGCATCGGCCTGGCACGCTATGCCTACACTATGCTGCTCCCCTCCATGCAGGCCGGACTTGGGCTCCCCTATGACCGCATGGGCTTCATCGGTACCGGTAACTTCTGCGGCTACCTGCTGTCGGTGGTGCTGGCTCCCCGCCTGGTCAGTCGCTTCAAGCCACGGGCCGTCATCACCGGCGGCCTGGTACTGATCACCCTGTCGCTGTTCGGGGTCTGCGCCAGTCACGGTTTTTTCATCCCGCTGATTCTTTACTTCCTGGTCGGCATGGGGACAGGATTTGCCAACATTCCCACCATGGCCCTGATCAGCTACTGGTTCCGTAGCGACCAGCGCGGCAAGGCCGCCGGGATTATGATCGGCGGAAATGGAGCCGCCATTGTGCTGGCGGGGGTACTGGTTCCGTTCCTCAATCGCAGCTTCGGGGCCGATGGGTGGCGGGCAGGATGGCTGCTGCTTGGAATCATTGCCCTGATCGTGACTCTTCTTGCAACATGGCTGGTGCGTAATCACCCGGCGGAAATGGGGCTCGAACCGCTCGGCAGGGCAACGCCTCCTTCCCCCGACCAGCTGATACCCCGCGAGCATCGGGGTGACGGTGCCCTGCTGTTACGACTGGGGCTTCTCTACCTGGCTTTTGGCGCCACCTTCATGGTCTACGGCACCTTTATCGTCACCACCATGGTACGTGAATACGGCTTCAGCGAGGCAAAGGCCGGGATATACTGGTCATGGACCGGTTTCTTCAGTCTCTTCTCCGGTGTTGCATTCGGAATGCTTTCAGACCGGATCGGGCGCAAACGGGGGCTGGCGCTGGTTTTTGCCCTGCAGAGTGTCGCCTATCTGTTGGCCGGTCTCAAACCGGGCAGTACAGGACTGATGATCTCCATCGTCCTCTACGGATCGGCGGTCTTTGCGATACCGGCTATCATGGCCGCCGCCGTGGGGGATTATCTGGGATTGTCGCGCGCAGCCGCCGCATTTTCGACTATCACCATCTTCTTCGCCGCCGGCCAGACCGTCGGTCCGGCTCTGGCCGGTGTTATTGGCAAGGGCACCGGCAGTTTCACCGGCGCCTACCTGCTGGCGGCGCTGATTACCGCCGCCGCCATGATCCTTGCCCTGTCCCTGCCGAAACCTGAACGCAACAGAAGCGGGTAACATGGCATCACATTGGAAACGGCGATTGACGAGTGGGTATGAAAGGGGAGAGGCGAGATGAGAGGCCAAAACAGTAATGATCCCCTGCAGGGTGTGACCTTGAAAATGATCCTTTCCGAGCTTGTGGAGCAGTACGGGTGGGAGGAGATGGGAAGGAACATCGATATCCGCTGCTTTACCCATGATCCGAGCATTCCGTCCAGCCTGAAATTCCTGCGGCGGACGCCATGGGCCAGGGATAAAGTCGAGGAGATGTATCTGCGCTGGAAGCTGGAGGACTTGGGATAATAGTATAGTTTTGCTGCGGGATGCGGATTGAAGAAAAGCTGCCGCCCCGGAATCGGAGGAGGGCGGCAGAGAAGATCACTGATCAGGTGATGTGACAGCTGTAACAGAGGGCGCTGCCGCTATTATCAATGATCAGATGGTTTTTCGACGTTATTGTCAGGTCATGGCACGAGACACAGCTCACCTTGCCGTCGAACAGCCGAATCCCCTTTTTCTGCAATGATTCAAGCGGCTTGTAGGAGCTTTCCTTCTCTCGGGGGGGGTAATCCTTTAATATGGAATGAGAAGTTCCGAATCCACACTCCACGGTACAGTAATGAGCTTGCGGAGCGATCAATCCATCATGGCAGGCGATGCACTCCTTCGGATCCCCGCTGTTATCGACAATCTGTCCGTGATGGGCAACCTGCTCTGCGTAAACGCCGTCCGTCAGAAGATACAGCAGTAACGCGAGCACAATAGATACTGCAATCAACGCCATGGTCCTCATAAGTGCCACCTCTTGTTGATGTTGTTGTCCATCCGCAAGAATGCTTGCCAGATGGTAAGTCATCACCGAAACCATTATATCACGTAAAAAACAGATTTCTGTTTTCATGCCTTAAAATTGTACCGAAAGATGTTCCTGTAAAAAACGAACGCCCCGCCTCCTTTCGGAAGCGGGGCGTTCGCGTGTTGTGATAAGGAGCAGCTATTCTGTTACGACAATCACCAGATCTTCCTTCTCAACTTTATCCCCTTCTTTAAATTTGACGTCTGCCACCGCGCCATCCGCTTTGGCTTTGATGTTGGTCTCCATCTTCATCGCCTCGGTTACCATCAACACATCTCCAACCTTGATCGCATCACCCGCCTTGACGTTCACCTTCAGTACCTTGCCCGGCATCGGTGCCGCGATGTGGCAGGGATTCCCCTTTTCGGCCTTAACGCGCACCGCTTCGTCACTTTGTACTGACTGGTCACGGATAACTACCGAACGATTGTTGCCGTTCAACTCGAAATACACGGCACGGGTACCGTCACTCTGCACTTTTCCGACGGTATTGAGCTTGATGATCAGGGTCTTCCCCGGTTCGATATCCAGAGAGGTCTCCTGACCCGGCTCCAAACCATAGAAAAAGATCGGCGTCGGAATGACCGAAGTGTCGGAGTACTGCTGGCGATGACGGTCAAATTCAGGATAGACATTCGGGTAGAGGATGGCGGAAACCAGTGCCCGGTCGTCGAGGCGGTGGCCCAGCTTTTCCTCCAGCTTGAGTTTCTCCTCTTCAAAATCAACCGGCTCCAGCAGCTCTCCGGGGCGACAGGTAATCGGCTGTTCCCCTTTCAGGACAATTTTCTGGAGCTCCTCCGGCCATCCCTGGTACGGCTGTCCGAGCATCCCCTTGAACATGCCGACTACAGACTCTGGGAACGCCAGATCCTCTTTGGTGGTAAACACATCCTCCGGTTCCAGGTTGTTCTTGACGAGGAACATGGCCATATCGCCGACGACCTTGGAGGAGGGGGTCACCTTGACAATATCGCCAAACATCATGTTGACCTTGTGGTACATCTCCTTGCAGTCATCCCAGCGCTCTATCAGCCCCAGACCGGCCACCTGCGGTTTGTAGTTTGAATACTGCCCCCCCGGGATTTCGTGGTGATATACCTCGGCCGTGCCGCTTTTGAGGCCGGACTCGAAGGGGGAATAGTAATCGCGGACCGTCTCCCAGTAGTTGGCCAACTTCTGCAGCCCCGGGGCGTTGACGAGCGGATCCCGCTCACTCCCTTCCAATGTCGCAACCAGTGCGTTCAGGCTGGGTTGGGCGGTCAGGCCGGAGAGTGACGAAAGCGCGGCATCAACGATATCCACGCCACCTTCACTCGCTTTAAGGAGCATGGCGCTGCCGTTTGAGGAGGTGTCATGGGTATGCAGATGAATCGGAATGCCGATATTGTCCTTGAGTGCCTTGACCAGTTTGTAGGCCGCAAGCGGCTTAAGCAGACCGGCCATATCCTTGATAGCCAGGATGTGAGCGCCCATCTTCTCAAGCTCCTTAGCCATGGTGACGTAGTACTCAAGCGGGTACTTGTCCCGTTTCGGATCGGTGATGTCGCCGGTATAGCAGATGGCCGCCTCACAGATTTTTCCCGACCTGCGCACCGCATCCATCGCAACCTTCATACCGACCGTCCAGTTGAGCGAGTCGAAGACGCGGAAGATATCGACGCCGGAGTCGGCAGCCTCTTCAACGAACTTCTGCACAACGTTGTCGGGATAATTGGTGTATCCGACCGCATTTGAACCGCGCAGCAGCATCTGGAACAGGATATTGGGAATCAGCTCCGACAGCTTATGGAGGCGCTGCCAGGGATCTTCTTTCAAAAAGCGCATCGAGACGTCAAACGTCGCCCCCCCCCAGCACTCCAGCGAAAAGAGGTCGGCGCCGAGGTAGGAGGTCGGTTCGGCGATCTTGATAAGGTCATAGCTGCGCACTCGGGTTGCCAGGTTGGACTGGTGGGCATCGCGCATGGTCGTGTCGGTGATCAGCAGCTTCTTCTGTTCCAGTATCCACCGGGAGAGCCCCTCGGCCCCCAGCTGCATAAAAAGATCCTTGCTGCCGGTCGGGCGCGGCCGGTTGGAATCGACATACGGGACACGGGCTTCGATCAGTTCCGCCGACTTGAGCGGTTTTGCCACACCGGGCGAACCGTTGACAATCACCTCACCAAGGAAGTTAAGCACCTTGCTGGCACGGTCCTGCTTTTCACGGAAGTGGAGCAGCTCCGGATGCTTTTCTATAAAGGAGGTATCGCACTGCCCGCGGAGAAAGACCGGGTGAGTAACGACATTTTCGAGAAAACCGATATTGGTCTTGACCCCGCGTACACGGAACTCCTGCAGGGCACGATTCATGATATTGGCGGCGTCTGAAAAGGAGAGCCCCCAGGAACTGACCTTGACCAGCAGTGAATCATAATGGGGCGTGATCTTGGCACCGGTAAAGGCATTGCCGGCGTCCAGACGGATGCCGCAGCCGGCGGCAGAACGGTAGGTGGTCAAGGTTCCGAAATCGGGGGCGAAATTGTTGGCCGGGTCTTCGGTGGTAATACGGCACTGAATGGCGTAGCCCCGCATATCGATGGCGCTCTGCGAAGGGATATTGATCTCGGGATCGGAGAGCTTGTGCCCGCAGGCGACCAGGATCTGGTTCTGCACCAGATTGCGCCCGGTGATCATTTCGGTCACGGTATGCTCCACCTGGATACGGGGATTCATCTCGATGAAGTAATGTTTCCCTTCGCCGTCCACGAGAAATTCGATGGTCCCGGCATTGCGGTATTTGACGTGTCCGGCGATTTTGAGCGCCGCCGTACAGAGCTCCTCACGCTGGGTCTGGGTCAGGGAGAGTGACGGTGCAAATTCGACCACTTTCTGATGACGCCGCTGGACAGAGCAGTCACGGTCGAAAAAATGCACCAGATTGCCGTAGTTGTCCCCCAGCACCTGGACTTCTATATGTTTCGGGTGTGCCAGGTAGCGCTCCAGAAACACCTCGGCGTTGCCGAAAGAAGCCTTGGCCTCGCTGCTGGCCGCAACAAGCCCCTCAAGCAGCTCTTTTTTGCTGTTGGCCACGCGCATTCCCCGGCCGCCGCCGCCAGCCGACGCCTTGATGATAATCGGATAGCCATGCTCCTTGGCAAAAATCAGGGCGTCTTCTTCCTTCCCGATCGGAGAATCCGTTCCGGGAACCACGTTGACACCGGCGGCAATCGCCGCTCTCCTCCCGGAAACCTTATCTCCCAATGAACGCATCATTTCGGCGGAAGGACCGATAAATGTTATGCCATTGACCCGGCACTCCTCGGCAAACTCTGCATTCTCGGCCAGGAAACCATATCCGGGGTGAATAGCGTCTACGTCAGCCTTGAGCGCCAGGGCTATGATTTCGTCAATCCCGAGGTAGGCATCGATCGGTGACTTTCCCTTGCCGATCAGATACGCTTCGTCAGCCTTGTAGCGATGCAGGGAAAGCTTGTCCTCTTCAGAATACAGCGCCACCGTGCCGATGCCCAGTTCCGTGCAGGCACGAAAGATACGGATGGCAATTTCGCCCCGGTTGGCCGCCATGACTTTACGAAATCGATATTTTTCCATGCTGATGTTCTCCTTGATAAATATATTTAGCAAAACTAAAATTATTCAGTTATTTTGAATAGTTACACACATTGGAGCCCGCAATAAAACAGATTGGC
>VFJM01000225.1 GCA_009886055.1 Geobacter sp.
CTCGATGCCATCTCCAGCAGCGTCGCATCGGAAAACACCACAAAGGGTGGTACATTGGCCGCATCGGCAATCTGTTTGCGCAGAACCCTCAACCTGTCGAACAGAGCCTGATGAAGATCGTCAACCGCTCCACGTCGCCGTTTCGCCTTCGCTTCCGGCTTGATCGCCGCGCGGGGGAGACCAAGTATGACCTCTGTTTCCCCCTTAAGTACCGGCCGCGCCGCAGGTGAAAGTCCCAGTACGCCGTAGCGGGAAAAATCCTGCACAAGAAGCCCAAGATGGATCAGCTGGCGGAAGATATTTTCCCACTCCAGAGCCGACAGATCGGCGCCGATGCCGTAGGTGGAGAGTTGATGATGGCGCAGGTCGGTGATCCGCTGCCCCTTGGCCCCGCGCAGCACCTCGATGATATGCCGGACTCCGAACCGTTCGCCAACCCGGTACACGCAGGAGAGCGCTTTTTTCGCCTGTTCAGAAGCGTTGAAACGCTGCGGAGGGTCGGTGCAGATGTCGCAGTTTCCGCAGTCATACTCGCGCTGGTCGCCGAAATAGGAGAGAAGCGCCCGGCGGCGGCAGGTCAGCGCTTCACCATAGGCTACCATGGCATTCAGCTTCTGGATCTCGATCCGCACCCGCTCGGCATTGTCGCTGTTTTCGATCAGCGACCGGGCGGTCATGACGTCCCCCATGCCGAACAGCATCAACGCCTCGGACGGCAGGCCGTCCCGCCCTGCCCGGCCGGTTTCCTGATAATAACTCTCGATACTTTTGGGCATGTCGTAATGGACAACAAAACGGACATTCGGTTTATCGATCCCCATCCCGAACGCAACGGTGGCCACAACGATCCGCAGGTCGTCGCGGCGAAAGGCATTCTGCACCCGGCTCCGCTCTTTGTCGGACAGTCCGGCATGGTAGGCAGCGGCTGAAAATCCGGCCTGCACCAGCTGCCCGGCGATCTGCTCAACACGCTTCCTGCTCAGCGCATAGATGATTCCGGCCTCATCACCGCGCCCTTTCAGAAACACGGACAATTGAGTAAAGGGCTTATGTTTGGGAATCACTGTGTACGTTATGTTCGGACGGTCAAAGCCGGCGACAAAGACCGTGGCCTGCCCGATCCCCAACTGGTTGACGATGTCCTTGCGGGTCTCCGGATCGGCGGTTGCAGTCATCGCCACTATCGGCACATCCGGAAATGCACTCCGCAACTGGCCGAGCTTTACATAATCGGGACGGAAATCATGCCCCCACTGAGAGATACAGTGCGCCTCATCGATGGCAAACAACGACAGCCTGAGTGTGGACAAGGTGTCCATAAAGTCGGGGAGCAGCAGCCGTTCGGGCGCGACATAGAGCAGATCCAGTTCGTCATTGTGCATCTGACGCAGAACCTGGCGCGCTTCATCAGATGTCAGCGACGAGTTGAGGCAGGCCGCACGCACACCGTTGTCCAGCAGAGCATCGACCTGGTCCTTCATCAGGGCGATCAGGGGCGAAACGACAATCGCCACCCCATCCCGGTGCAGGGCCGGTATCTGGTAGCAGAGCGATTTGCCACCGCCGGTCGGCATCACCAGAAAGACATCCTCGCCGGCCACCACCCTCTCGATGACATCCTGCTGGGGTGCCCGGAACTGGTGAAAACCGAAGACCGTTTTGAGGGTATGGTGGATGGTTGCAGTCACGGTGTAAAGTTACAGTTCTCTCAAGGTTTTCTGCCACGCCTCTTTCAGATCTGCCAGCCCGGCTTCGACGACGGAAGCTCCATTCAGGCCGGTGATCAAAAGCTTTGGTTCTTCCGTCACGACCCCGATCGAAGCAAAGCAGTTTCCACTCATGGCCGCCTCGAATTCGTCCCGCTGTTCCGGGTGGATCGTCACCAGGTGACGGGATGCCGATTCGGAGAAGAGCAGCGTGCAGTCGCTCTTGCCGGCCTCTTCCCCCTTCCAGAGCACGCGGGAGAGGTCAATAACCATGCCGTATCCTCCGGCAAAGGCGCTTTCTGCTGCCGCTACCGCCAGACCGCCGTCGGAGAGGTCATGACAGGAAGCGACTGTCCGCCGCGTGACAGCCTTGTGATAGGCCTGATAGCGCTTGTACGCCCTGGCGGCATCAACCTGCGGCACCTTGTTGCCGATCGCTCCTGAGAGCGCTAGATATTCGGAACCACCCAGTTCATCGCCGGTCTTGCCGAGCAGATAGACGATGTCGCCCGGGCGTTTTACATCCATCGTGACCGCCATCCGCGCATCATCGATCTTGCCGATGACGGAAAAGAGCAGCGTCGGGGGGATGGATATCTTGGTC
This sequence comes from Geobacter sp., assembly GCA_009886055.1. GTDB lineage: Bacteria > Desulfobacterota > Desulfuromonadia > Geobacterales > Pseudopelobacteraceae > JACRCG01. Next base: position 2,311 of record VFJM01000225.1, read on the forward strand.
GTACCGTCATAGAAGTCGTTCTTCATCGAATCTTTGCCGGAAATCAGCGGCAGGTTGTACTCCATGCAGACGTCATACAGCGCCTGGTTGGAGCGCACCAGCTGAGCCATCTTGTAGGGACCGTCCGGAGTCTTTTCGGACAGCACCGGATCGCACCAGCAGAAGTTGTCCAGACCGGCGACCAGATCCAGCGAACCGCCGACCGCCACATAGTTGCGGAGCGCCTCGTCAACGGCATTGGCGGTCATATGGTAGGTATCGATGTCCGAGTAGCGGGGGCAGATACCGTGGGCAGTTACAACCCCTTCGAACGAATCGAGCAGCGGCCTGACAATCGCCGCATCGGACGGGCCGTCGTTGGCTACACCGGTAAACGGCTTGACGACAGAGCCCCCCTGCACTTCATGGTCGTAGCGCCGGACCACCGATTCCTTGGAGCAGATGTTCAACGCCGCCAGCAACAGCTTCAGGTCGTCGGTGTAATTCCCTTTTTCATCCAGCATCGGCTCATGGTGATGAGGGGGGGTCCACTTGGCCGGCAGCTGCATGGGGGGGAGCCCTTCATGCATGAACTCCATCGGCAGCCAGGCGACCGTCTGCTCGCCATAGAGCATATGGAAGGCACCGTTGTCGGTGAATTCACCCAGCACGGTTGCCTCTACGCCGAAGCGGACAGCCATGGCAAGAAACTCGTCGATCTGTTCGGGAGGAACGGCCAGGGACATCCGCTCCTGAGCTTCCGAAATCAGGATCTCCCACGGGTTGAGGCCCGGATATTTGAGCGGAGCCTTGGCGAGGTCCATCCGGCAGCCGCCGCACTCACCCGCCATCTCGCCGATAGAGGAGGACAAGCCGCCGGCGCCGTTATCGGTGATGAAGCGATAGAGCCCCTTGTCGCGGGCCCGGATCAGAAAGTCGAACATCCGCTTCTGGGTGATCGGATCGCCTATCTGCACCGCGGTTACCGGCGAGTTTTCGTTCAGCTCCTCGGAGGAGAAGGTCGCGCCGTGAATACCGTCCTTGCCGATCCGTCCCCCGGTCATGACGATCAGATCGCCCGGCTTGATGGACTTTTCGTGCGCCGGCCGACCATTGACCACGGCAGGCATCAGACCGGCGGTGCCGCAGAAGACCAGCGGCTTGCCGGCAAAACGGTCATCGAACACGAGTGAACCGTTGACGGTAGGGATGCCGCTCTTGTTGCCGCCATGCTCGACCCCTTCCACAACACCCTCAAAGATCCGGCTCGGGTGCAGCAAGCGGCTGGGAAGCGGCTTGACATAGAACGGGTCGGCAAAACAGAATACATCGGTGTTGAAGATCAGCTTCGAGCCTATACCGGTGCCGAACGGGTCACGATTGACGCCGACGATGCCGGTTAACGCCCCGCCGTACGGATCAAGCGCTGATGGAGAGTTATGGGTTTCCACCTTGAATACCAGCGAGTGCTGATCGTTGAATTTGATGACTCCGGCGTTGTCCTTGAATACGGAGAGGCAGAAATCCTTCTCCCCCATCCGTTCGCGGACATCTTTTGTCGTGCGCTGAATGAATGACTTGAACAGGGATTTGATCTCCTGCCGGTTGCCGTTCTCATCCTCATACTGCACGGTGCCGGAAAAGATCTTGTGTTTGCAATGCTCCGACCAGGTCTGAGCAAGACATTCCAGCTCCACATCGGTCGGCTTCGCGCCGAGACCGAACTCCTGACGTGCCGCCAGAACCTTTAGGTCGCGATACTGCGCCTGAATGATCTTCATTTCGTCCAGAGTCAGCGCCAGCACCCCATCCTTGCTGATACGCATCAGCTCTTCGTCCGGAACTTCCAGATCGATCTCACGCACCTCGGCCTTTGTTTCACCGCTTACCTTGGGAACATAGGCCGGAAAGCCCCCTTTAGCAGCGAAATCGGCGGCTGAAAGGATGCTGTAGCGCTGAATGAGGGTGTTGCAGAGGAGACCGGTGGCGATTTTTTCAACATCGGCTGCGGACAGGCTCCCTTTAAGCAGGTACTGCACCGAATAATACACTCCGTTGCCGGCAACGCAGGGTCGGCCGGTCAGGTAGACGACCGCCTCGCGGGCGGTACGTCCGACATTGTCGGTAACGCCGGGGCGGAACCCGACTTCCACGGCAAAATCGAAACCGGCGGCAAGCGGCCGGTCGATGCTCCATGCCTGAATGACCGGATCACTGAAGGGGCCGGCAGCGGCCAACTCCAGCTCGTCTCTGGTGAGGTCCGTATCGAGCGTATATACGTCAAGCGTACGCACCTCTTCGACCTCAAGATGCAGAAAGTGCTCGATCTCGCGCTTTATCCGTTCGCCGCGGGCGTCGCGCACACCCTCTTTTAATGCTGCTTCTATTCTGTTGGCCATGTCAGTCTGTTCCTTTGTGTATTTTCACCGTTCTGGTCGGGAACGGAATTTCAATTGATTGTTCGTCAAACCTCTTGAGGATACGTGAATTTATTTTATCAGTTACGGCAAACAGATTGCCGTACTCTTCAACCCAGAAAAAAAGCGCCATGTTGAGAGCAGAATCGCCAAAGCTGGCAAAATAGGACTCTGGAGGGGGGTCAGTCAGGACATTCTCAACCTCTCCTGCGGTCGCAACCAACAACTGCTTTACCAGATCGACATCGCTGCCGTACGCCACACCGATATTAATGCGTCCTTTGGCCCGGCTGTTGGGATACGCCTGGTTTGTCAGCATGGTGTTGCAGAGGTCTGAATTGGGGACAATCAGCAGCTGGTTATCCAATGTTTTGATCTTGGTGCTCCGGAGGCCGATATCCGACACATCTCCGATCTGGCCGCCGACCAGCTGGATACGGTCTCCGATCCGGAAGGGCTGGTCGAGCATAATGGTGAAACCGGAAATCATGTGGGCCAGGGTGTCTTTGGCCGCCAGGCCGATGGCCAGGGAGCCGATTCCCAGGGCGGTAACCACCGAGAAAATATCATAGTTGAAATGCTTGAGGATGATGATCAGCGCTGTACCCATCAGGAACAGCATGGTCAGCTTTTCGGCAATAGGGATCATGTTCCGCGAAACGAGGTCCTTGCTCCCCTCCTGATGGCCGTTCATGTACCAATTCATCAGCTCGTCAAGGGCATTGTAGACCAGATTGAATAAGATGATGACCAGGACAACGAAGAGAGCACCCGAGAATACCTGCACGAGCTTTTCATGCAGCGGCAGTGAGCGGATGGCCAGATAGAGCCCGGACATGGACAAGAGACGCGATATGTGCGGGTTGATCCTCTGCAGGATACGGTCATCAAGATCAGTCGCGGTAAAACGAGCCAACCGCTTGCCCCACTTGTTGAGTACCATGACGACCAGGTGCGCCAGCACCCAGAACAGGGCCAGAATCAGCAATGCAACCAGAATCTCTTTGGCCCAGAAGAGCAGGAAACCGTCCCCTTCCCGGGTCTCGAGGAGTCCCTGTATGAAATCGAGGAGACTATTCACCGAACACGCGCTTGAAGATTGTGTTCACATGTTTCAGGTGGTAGTTCAGGTCAAAGGCCTCACGGATTTTTGCCGAGCCGAGCGCCCCGACGACTTCCTTGTCTGCCAGCAGTTCCGTCTGGAAGTCCGCACCCTCTTCCCATACTTTCATCGCATTGCGTTGCACCAGACGATATGAATCTTCGCGCGACACGCCGGCCTGGGTCAGGTCGAGCAGAATCTTCTGGGAGAAGACGAGACCTTTCATCTGGTTCAGGTTTCTCAGCATGTTATCGGGATAGACGACGAGGTTGCGAATCAGGCCGTTCAGGCGGCGCAGAGAAAAATCGAGCGCCACGGTTGCATCCGGCGCGATATAGCGCTCAACTGATGAGTGGGAAATATCCCGTTCATGCCACAGCGCTACATTTTCAAGCGCGGGGATGCAGAGAGAGCGGATATAGCGGGCCTGCCCGGTCAGGTTCTCGGACAGGATCGGATTCCGTTTGTGCGGCATGGCCGACGACCCTTTCTGCCCCTTGCTGAAAAACTCTTCCGCTTCCAGAACCTCCGTACGCTGCAGATGGCGGACCTCCACGGCGATCCGTTCCATCGACGACGCAATTATGGCGAGGGTACAGAAAAGCTCGGCATGGCGATCACGCGGAATGACCTGGGTAGAGACCGGCTCCGGCTTCAGCCCCATTTTGCCGCAGACGTACTCTTCCACGAATGGATCGATATTGGCAAAGGTGCCCACCGCGCCGGAAATGGCGCCGGTGGCAATGTTTTCGCGGGCTGCCAGCAAACGAACCCGGTTACGCTGCATCTCGGCATAAAAAGAGGCCAGTTTTAGTCCGAAGGTCACCGGTTCGGCATGAATCCCGTGGGAGCGGCCGATGCAGACCGTATCCTTATGCTCGAAGGCCCGCAGTTTGAGCGACTCCAGCAGCATATCCAGATCGGCCAGCAATTCGTCAGCGGCCTGTACGAGCTGTACCGACAGGCAGGTATCAAGGACATCGGAGGAGGTCATCCCCTGATGAATAAAGCGGGCTTCCGGGCCGACATATTCGGCGACCGACGTCAAAAAGGCGATCACATCATGCTTGACCTCGGCCTCGATGGCATCGATCCGGGCGATATCAAAATTACCCTTGGCGCGAATAACCGGCACGACCTCCTTGGGGATGACCCCCAGCTCAGCCTGGGCTTCACAGGCCAGGGTCTCGATTTCGAGCCAGATGCGGAAGCGGTTTTCAGCGGTCCAGATATGGGTCATTTCAGGGCGGGAATAGCGTTCAATCATGTAAGAACTCCTCAGGAATATTTGTACGTGCTGTTATATTTCCATGACCGCGCTGGCACGGTACTGATCACCGATGACGATGCGCGGAGCGCAGATGTTCTGGTCACTCAAAAAAGCCCGGGTCGTGCGCACAACATGTTCCGGATGGTTGTTCACCTCGGACAGATGCGCCATTACCAAGGCTTCCAGCCCTTCATGGGCCAGTTCATGCAGCAGTTCAAGCGACTCCTCGTTGGAGATATGGCCGTGACGGGACTTGATGCGCTGCTTTAGCTCCCACGGATAGGGGCCATTCATCAGCATATCGACATCGTGATTCGATTCCAGATTGAGAAAGCGGCAGCCGCGCAGTTTTTCAGTCACCAGGCGCGTGACGATCCCCAGATCGGTAACTGAAGCAGCTCGCCCTTCACGGGATTCGATAACGAAGCCGACCGGATCGCAACTGTCATGAGTAATCGGGACCGGGTCGATCCGGACATCCCTGAAGGCGAGGGCCGAGCCGGATTCGAACTCGCACACCCGGGTCTTCTTGAAATATTTGTCGCCCTTGGCGTGGACCAGATGGCTGGCAAAAACCGGCACATTGAACTTGCGCGCAAAGGAACCGGCGCTCCGGATATGGTCGATGTGCTCGTGCGTAACCAGCACCGCATGGATTCCTGAGGCATCAATTCCGACAGCTTCCATGCGCAGCAATGTCTCGCGCAACGACAGGCCGACATCAATCAGAACACGGGTCTCCCCGGTCTCGAGATAGAGACAGTTCCCCTTGCTGCCGCTCGCCAGCGAACAGATTTTCACACAGGCTCCAGGAATTTCAGATTAATGATGCGACGGCTGAGAAAGCCGACAAAAGCAGAGGAACTACAACAGGTTATATTCAAGCACCGAATAATGCGGACGAAACTTAAACAAGCAGTATTTATACACTGAAGCCGGTAACAGTTTCAAGGTTTATCGTC
>VFJM01000091.1 GCA_009886055.1 Geobacter sp.
ACTACTGTACCATCCAGTTATACATTCGCTAACAGCGGCAGCAATACTCTTTACGCTTTTGCTAAAGATGCGATCGGCAATATATCAACCAGTGTCAGTTCAGTAAGTGTTATTGACACCACAAAACCAACAGTCACTGCTTTTACAATTCCTGCCACCAGCACAACACTTACCATTCCGATATCCACCTTCACCGCTACTGACAATGTTGGTGTAACCGGTTATTGCCTGAGCGAGACCAGCAGCATTGCTGCCGACTGTATCTGGAATGCTACTGCACCAACCAGTCATACATTTGCTACCAGCGGCAGTAAAGTTCTCTACGCTTTCGCTAAAGATGCCGCCGGTAATATATCAAGCTATGTCTGGGCGGGACTTTTTATTGATACTACAAAACCAACGGTCACTGCTTTTGTCATTCCCGCCACCAGCACAACTCTTACCATCCCGATAACCACCTTCACCGCCACTGATGATGTCGCCGTAACCGACTATTGCCTGACTGAGAACATCCCCGGCGATGGAGGGTGTAATTGGAGTGCTACTGCACCAACCAGTTATAAATTTGCTGACAACGGCAGTAAAACTCTTTACGCTTTCGCTAGAGATGCCGACGGATACAACTCTGCGCCGGCAACCGCTACGGTGCAGATAAATGCAACTAAACCAATAATGACTGCCTTCACCATGCCAACCATTTATAACAATCAATCCATTCCGGTATTAAGTGTCAATGCCACCGATGTTTTGGGCGTCAACGGTTACATGATCACCACCACACCTTATACCCCCTCGGCAACATCTAACGGTTGGTTTGCCAATACACCTTATGCCATTCCGATAACATTGATCGGTAAAAGCGGTATATATACGTTCTACGCATGGGCTAAAAACAATGACAATAATGTGTCTGCCGCGCTTAGTGCATCCGTAAACCTCGACCTTGACACTCCAATGGTAACTGCCTTTAGCATGGCATGGCCCAACAACGGACTGACAATGCAAGTATCTACTATTACTGCCATTGACGACTATGGTGGAGTCACCGGTTATATGATTACTGAATCAACATCGCCACTTGTATCCGACAGCGGCTGGAGTGCCACTATTCCAGCAAGCTACACCTTCTCTTCCGGTGGCGGCAAATATCTCTATGCTTGGGCCAAAGATGCAGCCGGTAATGTTTCGTCACCGTATGGCATACAAGTATATATTAACCTGCCTGATACGATCGCGCCAATTGTCACGCAATTCACTCTCCCGACAACAGCAACAAGTTTACTCGTACCAGTAACAGCACTGATTGCAACAGATGAGGTGGGTGTAACCGGTCGTCTGGTAAGTGAAACATCATCCCAGCCGCAGAGTAATGACCCGAATTGGAGTGGAAGTAGTCCGACTGTTTTCGAATTCCTATCGCAGGGCACAAAAACACTGTACGCCTTTGCCAAAGATGCTGCCGGTAATATCTCGGCACCGCTTTCTGCACAAGTAACAATCACCCTGCCTGACACAACTGCGCCGGTCGTCACTACTTTTACTATACCGACTAATGCAACCGGTCTGTCGGTACCAATTTCAGCGTTGGTTGCTACTGACGGAGTTGGAATTGCCGCGTACCTTTTGAATGAATCGGGCAGTCAGCCGCAGGCAAACGATCCCGCTTGGTCGGAAGTCAAACCGGCATCTTTCTTATTCCTGTCGCAGGGTGCAAAAATCCTTTATGCATTTGCCAAGGATGTCGCCGGTAATATTTCTGTGCCACTTTCAGCACCGGTAACAATCACATTGTCAGATTCCACCGCGCCGGTGGTGCTATCATTCTCCATTCCGGCAACAGCAGCCAATCTGATCGTTCCTGTATCATCATTTGTTGCTACCGATGCAGCCGGTGTCACTGGTTACTTCCTGAGTGAAACCTCTTCGGTGCCACTGCTGGCAGACTCACGCTGGACAACCATGCCGTCTAATTTCTATGCTTTTGCTGATGCAGGGTCAAAAACGTTATATGCTTTTGCCAGGGATGCAGCAGGGAACATCTCTACACCACTTTCCGGCACTGTTACGATTACCTTGACTGACACTTCCGCACCAACAGTCACCGTCTTTGCCATGCCGACAACGGCAACCAACCTGATCGTGCCAGTTACGACCTTTTCTGCTAATGACAACACAGCGGTTACCGGCTATATTCTCACCGAATCGTCAACTGCTCCACTGGCAAGCGCCAGTGGTTGGACTTCAACTGCGCCAAGCGCGTATACCTTCGGCACTGCTGGCAGTAAAACTCTCTACGCTTTTGCCAAGGATGCCGCTGGAAATATCTCTGCTCCGCTTTCCGCAGGCATTGCCGTCACGTTGTCTGACACTACTGCACCAACGGTAACAGCCTTCGCCATACCAGCGACTTCCAGTAGCCTGACTGTTCCGATAATAACTTTTACTGCCTCTGACAATTCAGCCGTAACCGGCTATATGCTCTCAGAGGTGTCAAGCTCTCCGTTGCTGACAGCGCAAGACTGGTCATCAACTGCAACCGGGTCGTACACCTTTGGTACAGGCGGCAACAAGACACTCTACGCTTTCGCCAAAGACGCCGCCGGGAATGTTTCTCCACCGGCCAGTGACTCGACCACTATTACACTCATACCTCAGTTCACGGTTACACCGACAACCGGCAGCGGCTATAACATCTCACCTGCCACGCCGCAGACAGTAAACAACAATGGCACTACAACATTCACAATAAATCCTGCGTCAGGGTATGGTATTGCTGCAGTCAGCGGTTGTAACGGCAACTTTATTGGCAGCACCTACACAACCGCTGCCACTACTGCCGACTGTGCAGTAACGGTGACAGCAATCGCCCGTACTGCAAGGAACGGCACAGCACAGCCAACAATAACCGATGCCTTGAAAGTACTGCTGGCGGTTGTCGGCATAACTCCTTTGAACGCTTCGGAGCAGATCCGCTACGACGTAGCGCCACTTGCTGTAAATGGTACACCACTCGGGAACGGTATAATCGATTCCTCTGATGTTATTTTAATTCTGCGCAGAAGCATCGGGATAGGGAGTTGGTAATGACAATATCTACGGGGTGTACCTACATGAAAAATATACTGCTCTCTTTCGTACTATGCATGATGCTACTTGTCCTCGTTGCCTGTGGCGGTGGTGGAAGCAGCCCAACTACAACGATAACCCCAACCCCTTCTACGGCAAAAACAACCGCGACTCTTACCATAAACCTGACCGGCACGCTTCCTGCCAGCACTGCCATAGCCGGGGCCGATTTCACCCTGACTCTTCCGGCTAACGTCACCCCTGCCACTACTGGCGGCATAGTCGCGACTAGCGTAGTCACCAACAGTGGAACCTTTGCCAGTAGCACGCTTGTACCGCAGGTCACCTACACGGGAACTCCCGGCACACTCAGGGTGATACTGTCCAGCTCGGCAGCTGGCGGCGTGACCCAGGTGGGAAATGTAGCCACCATCACCCTGCAACTTGCCAATAGCGCAGAACCGACAACAGGGAGTTTCAGTTTGAGTGCCGTGAGTGTGACTGAAGCTGTTCTGTATAACCAGATCGTCGGGATGGGGGCGAGTGTTGCGAGTGTGACTTTACAGTAATCTTGTAAACGGTATTTTGACACGGATTAACACGGATATAACGGATCAAACAAGTGCTGTCATTAGCCTGCAAGAGCTGTCTACAAGAGCTTGACTACCGGTGAAATTATTACCATAATGCCGATATGAATTTCCGCACTTTATCCCTCAAAACCATCTACGTGAACTCTTTTCGTGTTTTTCTGATTTCCTGCCTCCTGTGGTATTTATTTTGTCTTTATATTCCCCCGGGTCATGGCTCTGTCAGCAGTGACATTCCGTTTCCTCCAGGCAGCGGAATCCGCAAGCTGGCCGCTGATCTCAAGGCCGGAGGTGTTATTCGCAGTTCGTTACATTTTGTCCTTTTGACCCGATTGAGGGGGAATGCTCACCAGTTGAAAGCGGGAGAGTACCGCTTCAGTGACGACATGACACCCGATTTAATTTTGAAGAAAATTGTTTCGGGGGAAGTGGTGTATCGTAAATTCACCCTGCCGGAAGGGTATTCCATGTTTCAGGCAGCTGAATTACTTGAGCAGAAAGGATATTTCAAGAGGGATACTTTTCTCAAAAAATGCCGGGACAAGTCATTGTTGCAGCGACTTGGAGTTATGGAGGCAAGTGCGGAGGGCTACCTGTATCCTGCCACTTACAATTTGTCACGGGAGGGGGGAGAGGAGCAGTTGCTGGAACAGATGATCGGGCAATTCAACAAAGAATTTCCTTCTGTTCTTGATGACGGGGGCTCCTCGCGGTTTTCACGGCATGACATAGTAACTCTGGCGTCAGTCATCGAAAAGGAGGCAATTTCAGCGGATGAAAAACCGCTTATTTCATCTGTTTTCCATAACCGCTTGCGCATCGGTATGCCGCTGCAGAGCGATCCAACGGCGGTCTACGGAATTCGGGCCTTTACCGGCAGAGTGAGTAAAGCTGACATTAAACGCCGCTCGCCATATAATACGTACCTCAACAAAGGCCTGCCTCCCGGGCCGATTGGCAACCCCGGCAGAGACGCCATTCAAGCGGCAATGAATCCGGCAAAAACTGATTTCCTTTATTTTGTTGCCCGCCAGGATGGTACTCACCAATTTTCACAAAATCTTACCGATCATAATCGAGCCGTTGTGCGCTACCTCAAAAAAAGGCATAAGTCCGCTATGTGAGCGGTTGCTGCCTGACGATATCAATAATCGTAATTTCGGGTGGGGCAAACAGACGCATAGGTGGCCCCCAGGTGCCGGTCCCTCGTGATACGTGAATGAGTGATCCCGCTTTGGTTGTAGTCGTTCCGCAGGGAATCGGGTATTTGAGTTTTGTCAGAAAATTAAACGGGAAAATCTGCCCGCCATGAACGTGACCGGAGAGCTGCAGGTCAAAGCGCCCGTCACTTTCCGGGAGTATATCGGGTCGATGTTTCAACAGAATATGGAATGAATCCCGGGAAACGGTGTTGAGGAGGGCTTTTTCTCTGCCCGGGTCGGCAACGGCTCCCGGATTAGCCGCTTGATCATCAACACCTGATAGAATAATGCCGTTTTTAAGAGTTACGGCCTGGTTACGGAGGATGGTAAAGCCGGCGGCACGGGTGAAGGCAACCGATTGCGGAAGACCGGCATACACTTCATGGTTACCGATTACGGCATATTTCCCGGAAGGTGCAGGCAGTGATGCCAGTGAAGCCGCAAATGGATTGTCAGCAAAAACTTCATTTTCGCGGTTCAGTTTACCGTCAATTAAATCTCCGGTTGAAACAAGAATGTCCGGATCGGCCTCCCGGATCATTTTCAGAATCTTTACTTTCCTTCGCTCCTGCAGTAATAGCCCGATATGGACATCCGATATCTGGACAATTCTCATTTTTGACACATTCACCGGCAGTTTTGATGTGGTGACGACGACATGTTCGCTGCGGATCTGATCAGATTCCATTACGGCATAAACGCTGGCAGTTATTGCTACGACAAGCGAAATCCGGCACGCATTACGGGTTGAAAGGTAAGAAGGAACCTGCCGGGAAAGCTGGCAAAATACGAAGGAGCAGGTTTGCCGGACTGTATCTGTCACAAGCATTGTCGAGCTGAAGATAAACAGAAAACCCATCCAGAGGTATCCCGGCCATGCGAACATGAGAGCCGTTTTCCCCATCCCGTATTGTTCTGCAATCCGTACGAGAAGCGGGACGGTTGTCATGACACCCATCCAGATGATCAGAAGCCATGCCATGTGCTGCTTGGGCTGGAAAGCGGTACGTAGTTTGATGAATGCATACAGGTGCATTCCGCCGTAGAGAAAAAGAAATGTTATCAGGAAAAGGTACAAGCTATATGCTCCTTGACCCCGCCGAACGTCAGACGGTGGATGGGAGATGGACCGATATTCCTGATCGCATCCAGGTGAGCAGCGCTGCCATACCCCTTGTGACCCGCAAAGCCGTATCCGGGGTACTTTGAGTCCATTTCGATCATGTGCCGGTCACGGGTTACCTTGGCAATTATCGAGGCAGCGGCAATGGAAAGGCTTAAGGAATCGCCCTTTTTAATGGTCTTCTGAGGAATTCTGCAGTCAATTGTACTTATTCCATCGATCAACAGATAGTCAGGCTCTGGAGAGAGTTGCTGAACAGCGGCCAGCATAGCACGGCGGGTGGCCTGCAAAATATTTACGTGATCAATCTCTGCCGAATCTATGACACCGATTCCAACAGACAGGGCTTGTGACATAATAATTTCAAAAAGACTCTCCCGCTTGCCAGGAGTTAATTTTTTTGAATCGTCAACACCGGGTATCAGGAGACCGACCGGTAGAATTACTGCCGCAGCAGTGACCGGACCTGCCAACGGTCCTCGGCCCGCTTCGTCGATTCCCGCCACAAACATAAAGCCTTTGGCACAGGCAATTTTTTCGTATTTGAGGGTATCGAGAGG
>VFJM01000052.1 GCA_009886055.1 Geobacter sp.
GAACTCCCGCATGCTGCCCTTGCCATGACAACCAGAAAGCCTGTTGCCATTGATGATGCTCTTCATGATGACAGGACGAATTCCGGGATGATGGAATCCCTTGGAATCAGGTCGGTTCTGGTGCTTCCCCTGATGGAGCAGGACGTGGTAACCGGCGCATTGATGTTCAGCTACCATGCGAAGGCCGTATCTTTTTCGGACGCTGAAAGAGATTATGCTGAAAGAATGACCACCGGGATAGCCATTGCAATTCAGAATGCCCGCCTGCACCAGGAATTGGAAGAATCAAAAAGGCTTGGTGATGCCCTTAACGAGATAGATGCCATCCTTTACTCTACGCAGGATTACAACGTCATAATGAATAAAATGCTGCAACTGGCAGCCGATGCCATCGGGGCCGAATCAGGGGTGATTTTTTCAAGAGAAGGCGACAGGTGGGTCGTTCGGAATGAATATAAACTACCCGCGTTACTCATCGGAAAGAGCTTCAGCAACACCGAGGTGATGCATACAGCCATAACTGAAGATACCAAAAGGTCTTTAGTCGTACAGGATGTATTAAACGACCCGAATATAGATCAAAAGTTTGTCGAAATGTTGGGCATCCGCTCTCTCCTTGATTTCCCACTGATCCTGAAAGGGGAGGTTATCGGTGACCTGACGTTTCATTATCATTCCAGCCCCGTCCCGTTCAATGAGATACAGGTCGAATTCGCCCGCAAGCTGCAAATAGCAATTTCCCTGGCTCTTGAAAATGTTCGGCTGCTCGACACCTACAAACAGAATGAGTCCAAGCTGAAAGAGGCCCAAAAACTGGGCAAGTTCGGCTACTTCAATTACGACGTTGCCACACGCAAGACAACCTGGTCTGAAGAGGTGTTTCATATCTTCGGCCGCGATTCGGCACGTGGCGAGCCCAGCGTGGAAGAATTTCTCGAACTGTACTCGGTTGATCCGGGGCTCGAAGCAATACAAAAACTGGTGGCAAACAATGAAATAAGCGAATTTGACGCGAAGATACAACATGGCGATCTCGTCAGCTTTATCCATCTTTCCATACGTTCCGCTAAAGACGACCAGGGCGATATTGAAACTTTCTTCGGCACCATTCAGGATATAACCGAACGCAAGCAGGCGGAGGAGGAGATCGTGAGGCTAAACGTGGGCCTGACAGAGTGGATTGCCGAACTGGATATTGCCAACAAGGATCTGGAGGCGTTCAATTACACGGTCGCCCATGATCTGCGCAACCCCTTGAACGTTATCGGCCTCTCCTGCCAGGCTGTAAAGGAAATCTACGGCGACCAGCTCCCGGAGGAATGCATGGAGTATATCCAGGATATCTATAATGGCGTCGTACAGTTGAACCAGCTCATTGAGGCCCTGCTCAATTTCTCGCGCATGGGTCGTGTCGAGCTGCACCGGGAGAAGGTTTCCCTTTGCGTTCTGGCTCAAGAGGTCGCCAGGAAGCTGAAAAAGTCTGAGCCCGGGCGGCAGGTCGATTTCCGGATCTCCGATGGGATTACGGCCGATGCCGATGCGAATCTGGTGCGGGTGGTGCTGGACAACCTGCTCGGCAACGCCTGGAAATACTCCGGCAAGCAGGAGAAGGCGGTCATCGAGTTCGGCACAACGGATATCGACGGGAAGCAGGTATATTTCGTTCGCGACAACGGCGTCGGTTTTGACCAGGCGGCCTCGGACAAGCTTTTTAAGCCCTTTCAGCGTTTGCCCGGCTCCGAAAAATTCAAGGGTTCCGGCATCGGCCTGGCCACGGCGGAGCGGATCATCCAGCGGCACGGCGGCAGGATCTGGGCCGAAGGGGAACCGGGCAAAGGGGCGACCTTCTACTTCACCCTTGCAGCGGGCTGAGAATCTTTCGGGGGTTGGTTTTAAATGTTCCAAGGTAATATTTAATAATCCAGAATTGTCAGTTGCAGCGGCAGCAAGGTGGAGCCATACAAGGCATTATGAAAAAGGATCTAAAAAAACCGGACAGATATGACGTGCTCAAAATCATCGCAATTTATGCGGTTTTCAGCGGTTTATGGATTTATCTTTCCGATAAGGCCTTGGGCCTCTTCATAACTGATCCAGCCATATTGATTCATATTTCCGTGTTCAAGGGCTTTTTCTTTGTCATCATTACCAGCATCCTCCTCTATCAACTGGTCAGCCATTTTCTCCTTGAATCAAGACAGCTGAAAGAGGCGGTAAAGAAGAATGAACTGCTGTTCAGTCTTCTCTGTGAGAGCATGATGGACGCATTCGTCAGTGTCGACATGACCGGCAAGATCCTGCGATACAATGAAGTCTATCGCGCCATGATTGGCTACGAAGCGGAAGAACTGCTTTCAAAGACCTACATCGATCTTACCCCTGAGAAATGGCATTTGCTGGAGCGCAAAATTGTCGAGGGACAAGTAATCTCAAGAGGGTATTCCGACGTATATGAAAAAGAGTACCGGAGGAAAGACGGCACGGTCATACCTGTTGAATTGCGAGCCCAGCTCATTCGTGACGACCAGGGAAACCCATATGCAATGTGGGCGATCGTGCGTGACATCATTGAACGGAAGAAGACGGAAGATGC
>VFJM01000176.1 GCA_009886055.1 Geobacter sp.
ACTGCCTCGTTTTCTCCTGACGACTTCCATATTGCCCATGGCTGACCGGTCCAATTCAACAGTGACTGCATTGGGTGCATACTCTGTTAATTCTGGTTGCCGATCATGGACATCGACTGCCGCTCGGACGCATGGAGCACAAGTCTGAAAAGTTTCATATACCGTTTCTATTTTATATCTCAATCAAATATGCAGGATTCTGACGTGATAAATTCTAGTGGAAATTTCCGTTTTAACAGGATCAGCCGCGGCGGATCCAACAGGCACAACAGGGGCATGATGATCAGATGGGCATTATGGTTTCTTTTTGCCAATGCTTTTGTCCTGATGTTGATATCGCTCAATTTTCTAAAGAGCATGACGATCCCCGAGGTCACTCTTGCCAGGATTTTTCTCGGCATTGCCTACCCCGGCCACTTCTTTTCGTTAGCACTCTACACATTCCCTATCATCGCAGCTGGAATCGCCATATACCCGTCGCGTCGTTTTGTGTTCTCCCTGTCAATTCTCCTCGAAACAGCTTTAATTCTAACCGTCCTGATCGATAGTATGGTTTTTGCCCAATACCGGTTCCATCTAAACGGGATGGTATGGAACCTGCTAACCAGTGGAGCGGTAAAGGACATCTTGCCGCTAACCGGCAAGATCTGGCTGATTGCGACAGCGGCAATTCTGGCGATTGCACTGATTGAGTGGATTATTGCAATGGCCAGTTGGTCCTGGGCAGCCAGGAAGAGGCGGACTTACGGAGTGCCGGTCAGCATAGTGATCGCCGCTGTCATCCTTTCCGGCCATATTATGCATGCGTGGGCCGACGCGAATCATCATACCGCCATTACCAGACAAGTACGGTACCTCCCAGCCTACAAACCTCTCACAATGAAGCACATGATGGTCAGATTGGGACTTGCAGTGGAACAAAAAAAAGAAGGATTACGATTAGAAAACGAAAACAGTGCCTTGAGATACCCGATGGAAACCATAACGTGTCCAAGCAAGCCTGACAAAACGAATGTACTCTTGATTGTAATCGACAGTTGGCGTTTTGATATGCTGACCCCCGAAACCACCCCCAATATCTGGAGTTTATCCAAAGAGAGCTGGCGTTTCGATAATCACTTCAGTTCCGGAAATGCCACGCGTTTTGGCATATTCGGTCTCTTCTATGGGCTCTATGGCACCTACTGGCACTCGATGCTGGCAGAGGAAAAAAGCCCCGTGCTGATGAGAGAATTTGAAAAGCAGCAGTATCGGTTCAAAATGCTGGGCAGCGCACCGCTGTTCAACCCGGAGTTTGATCGGACGGTCTTTTCTGACATCCGGACTAAAATAGAGTTGCGACAGACGGATGGCGGGTCAGTGGTTAATGATCGTATCATTACAGAAAAGATGATTAATTTTATCTCTTCAACTCCACAGGATGCGCCGTTTTTTGGTTTTATGTTTCTTGACTCCCCGCATGTTGCAGGTCATCCGGAAGAAATAGCTCCTTTTCAGCCTGAACTGAAAGACGTCAACCATCTTACCTTAAGCAACAAAACTGACCCGGTCCCGTACGTCAACAGATACAAAAATGCAGTATATTACAACGACATGCTCATCGGAAAAGTATTGGAGCAACTGAAAAAAAGCAATCTTCTGGAAAACACCATCATCCTGATTACGGGGGACCACGGTGAGGAGTTTAACGATCTGAAAATGAACTATTGGGGGCATGTCGGAAATTTTTCCCGTTTTCAGACACAAACTCCATTGGTGATCCACTGGCCGGGAAAAACCCCGGCAATTTATAAGCACACTACCAGCCACCTGGACATTGCCCCCACCCTGATGAAGGACATGTTTTCCTGCGTGACCGATCCATCAAAATACAGTAACGGAAGAAGTTTGCTGGATACATCCCCCCGGCCCTATGTACTGATAAGTTCATGGGACACCTTCAGCACCAACGAACCGGACAGAATAACGGTCGTCCAGAAGTCAGGAGAGATGGATATCCTTGACGCCGCCTACAAACCGCTCCCCGGAGCAAAAATACGGCCGGAAATTTCAAAAAGCGCAATGGAAGGGATGGGACGATTTTATGCGCGCTGAAGTCTCAACATCCATCAATAACAAGAACTGCCGCAGAGTCGATAGATGACCACACATCAAAACATCGGTTATTTTCTGCCATGATAACCTACCTGTTTGTAAATCCTTTATCAGGGCACTATTCGGCAAGCCGTTTCCAGGCTATTCTTGCTCAGCTGCGCAGCGGCGGAATAACTCCTGAAGTTTTTCGGGTACACACACCCGCCGAAATCATCTCCCATTGCACCTCTATAAACGAGGGAAGTGAGCGTCAGCTTATTATTGTCGCCGGGGGAGACGGCACCATAAATGCCGTGGTAAACGCCTTGAAGCCGGCCACAGCTACTCTTGCAATTATCCCGCTGGGCACTTCAAACGTTCTCGCAACTGAAATAGGCATTTCATCAATTGAAGACGGTCTGAAAAAAATAGTAGCCGGCGCTTCCCGCCCTTTTTCGGTCGGTGTCCTTGAATTGGATGACCGTTCTCACCGTTTTGTGCTCATGGCGGGAATCGGACTTGACGGGGCGGTCGTCAGAGATGTCTGGCCGTTAGGGAAAAGATTTCTGAAACAGGGAGCCTACGCCCTGTCTGCACTGAAAAGTGCAATGGCATGGGATGCCACTCTGTTCAAACTCAGTACCCCAGAAGGTGATGTAGCATGCCACACCGCCATCATCTGCAATTCCTCCCGCTACGGTGGGGATTTCATCTTGTCACCCGGAAGCAGCCCCTTTTCGTCGGGACTTTCCGCCGTCTGTATTACGGGGAACACGCGGCGCACCTATCTGAGCAGCGCGCTGGATCTGTTTCGAGACCGGGCAGGAACAAACAGGAATCTGATCCGCGTTCACTCTTCGATCTTTGAGGTCCGGGGTAGACTCCCAATCCAGATCGACGGTGATTTCGTCGGCTATGGGCCTGCGCGCATATCCGAACTTGCTGATTTTGCAAGAATTATCGTGTAGAGTATAAATAGTACTTCCATCAATGTAAAAAAAGGGTATACGCACACTATGGCACTTCATCGTTTTTCCCGTACCGAACTGTTGATCGGCTCCGGCGGATTATCAACACTGGCCGATAAACACGTCATGATCTGCGGTGTCGGCGGAGTCGGCAGTTATGCCGCAGAGGCGCTGGGGCGAGCAGGCGTCGGGAAAATCACGCTGGTGGACTTTGATGACATCTGCCTGACCAATATCAATCGGCAAATCCATGCACTCTCCAGCACAGTGGGGCAGCCAAAAGTGGAGGCCATGGCGGCGCGATTGCGCGACATCAACCCAGCCGCCGAGATCGTACCGGTCAAGGCGTTTTTTTCGCAGGAGAATGCCGGGGAACTACTCGTGCCACGCCCAGATTATGTCCTGGACGCGATAGACCATTTCACCGCCAAGGCATCGTTGATAACGGTCTGCCGCCAGCAGGTCATTCCGGTCATCTCCAGCATGGGGGCGGCAAACAAACTTGATCCCACTAAGATAGAAGTATCCGACATCTCGTCCACCAGAAACTGCCGGATGGCCCGCAGCATGCGGAAGATCCTGAGAAATGCCGGCATCATCTCAGGAGTACAGGTCGTCTACTCGACCGAACTGCACCGTGAACTTGATCCTGCGACAGCAACGGCCTGCGGCACCGACTGCATCTGCCCCAATCGGGCCGAGCAGACGTTCCGATGTGAACATCGCCGGGTGATTCTCGGCAGCATTTCATTTATACCATCCATCTTCGGGCTGACTATGGCAGGAGTCGTTGTCAACGAGCTTTTGAACCCGAATCGATGCCTGACAACAAAAGATTGAGCATTTACCGGTAAATCATGCTGTTTTTTATTGACAAGGTCTGAAAATAAAGGGTAACGTCACAACACCTCAGATTGAACATCCTGGCATCCAAACAGATCCCTAGACTTCTTCATACGCAAATTATTCGAATCTCTAAAAAACCCATATTCTGCTGTTTGAGCTAGAAAATACCGGCTATGGCAGTTTCGTTACTGAAGCCGCCTCATAGCTTCCCCGGAAAAACTGAGTCCACCTATGCTAAATCCCCATACCACGAAGATCGCTACGCAGGAGAACAGATGAATTTACAGGAGCTTAAAGGCAAAAAAATCAGCGACCTCAACACCATTGCACGGGATCTCAACATTGAAGGGGCATCCAGCCTCCGAAAGCAGGATCTGATCTTTGCAATACTTAACGCCCAGACCGAGCAGAACGGATCCATCTTCGGCGAAGGCGTCCTGGAAACACTTCAGGACGGTTTCGGCTTTCTGCGGGCTACCGATTACAACTATCTGCCAGGTCCGGATGATATCTATGTCTCCCCCAGCCAGATCAGGCGTTTCAACCTGCGCACCGGTGATACCGTTTCCGGCCAGATCAGACCACCAAAAGAGGGTGAGCGTTATTTCGCGCTGCTCAAGGTAGAGTCGGTTAACCACGAATCACCGGAAATCGCCCGTGATAAAATCCTTTTCGACAACCTGACTCCGCTTTATCCACAGGAAAAGCTCACTCTTGAGACAACTCCGGACAATATGCCGATGCGCGTAATTGAGTTGGTGGCTCCAATCGGAAAAGGGCAGCGCGGCCTGATTGTTGCCCCCCCCCGCACTGGAAAGACCGTGCTGATTCAGAACATTGCCAATTCGATTGCCGCCAATCACCCCGAGGTTTACCTGATCGTCCTGCTGATCGACGAGCGACCGGAAGAGGTGACCGACATGCAGCGGTCGGTTAAAGGTGAAGTGGTCTCTTCCACCTTTGACGAACCGGCAACCCGCCACGTACAGGTTGCCGAAATGGTGATCGAAAAAGCCAAGCGTCTGGTGGAGCACAAAAAGGATGTCGTCATCCTGCTGGACTCGATCACCCGACTGGCCCGAGCCTACAATACGGTATTACCACCATCCGGCAAGATCCTGACCGGCGGTGTGGATGCCAACGCTCTGCAAAAACCAAAGCGCTTCTTCGGTGCGGCCCGCAATATCGAGGAGGGGGGCTCGCTGACCAT
>VFJM01000211.1 GCA_009886055.1 Geobacter sp.
AGGCCCTCACCCGGCCTTTGGCCACCCTCTCCCGGAGGGAGAGGGGAAACAGTATACTCTCTCCCTCCGGGAGAGAGATAGAGAGAGGGTGTACGTTGAGGAGCCGAAGACGAGCCAACGAAGATAGCGCTTTGATCTGGAATTGGTATCAGTTGGCCACAATATCAAGCTGATACCGGTTACGCAGAAGGGTAATCATGGTGTTGGCACCCTTAAAGGCTTTTCGGAGACTGTTCTGTTCCTTTTCAGAAAGAACCTGCGGATCAACGTAATTGGATGGTTCCTTTCCGTACGACACCGCTCTGAGTTGCCTTGCCAGCCGCATCTTCATCAAAAATGTGAAGGAATCGCTGATTTCCTCAAGATCGTGGGGGGATAAATAATTCAGGTGTTTGATCCGCTCTATTTTGTCCCATGTCGTCCCGCCCGCTATACCTCCCTCCAGTGCTAACAGGCTGACGCCGCGTGTCAGAGCAAATAACCCTCCCTTTTTCAGGTCCAGCCTGCCGCTCTGCTCACCTTTTTTTTCTACCAGAAACCGCCCGAACATTCCGAGCGGCGCTTTGAATCCGGCAATGGTGCGTGCCATATTCGGAAAAAAGATGGCGTTGGTGCGGGTGCATTCGCAAAGGTGAGTCTGCAACTCTTCTTCAAACGCGATATCTCCATGAAGAACCCTCAGATCCTGAAATACTCCGAAATAAACAGTGTGATCCGGACTGGGCATGGTTATCCAACGTTCTGTCAGATGCTTCCAGTCAGACAGGCTGTGGCACCACTCAGGATTGCTGGCCATCATATTTCCGGGACAGAGCGCCACACCGAGACTCTCCAGGGCGATAGCTATCCGTTCCGCAAAACGATGTACTTCCTTCAGATTGTCAGCGGAAATGTTATCCCAGTAAACAATGGCGCTGTCCTGGTCGGTACGCAGGGTCTGCTCTTCACGCCCCTCACTTCCCAGAACCAGATAGGCGGCATCTGCCGGCAAGCGGATGTTTTCCCGGCAATCAAGAATAAAAATCAAACGCCTGGTCAGAGCGTCATTAAAATGGGCAATCAACTGGATCAGGCTTTTAGTGTCAGCACTGGTTTTGACCGCATACTGCAGCATGTCGGTCATCTTCTTCCCGAGCAACGACAGTTGTTCGATAGTGGTTACAGATTCGATCTCCTGAATCAGATACAGGGGACTGCGGGTCTGGATGCGGAACAGGTCGGTGTCGGTCATAACGCCAACCAGTTGCTCGCGTTCATCAATCACTGCCAGTCGGTGAATATTGTGCTTAGCCATGAGAAAAATAGCCTTAAAAAGATAATCGCTGGTGCGGATGGTAATCAGCCCGGTATTCATAATATCGCGTACGGTCAATGCAGAAATATCTCCAACACCGTCGGCGATAAGATTGCGCAGGTCACGCAGGGAAACCACGCCAATCGGATTTTTTCCGTCAACGACTATGATGCCGGAGATGTTTTCATTTTTCATGATGCCTGCCATTGCGACCAGGCTTAATTCAACCGAACAGGTTATTGCCGGTCGGTGACAAATGGTATCAACTGTCATGTAGAAAAAGCTGTCTTCGCTGATACCCGGCATGCACACCTCCAAAAATCTCTTAAGTGGTACTTTTACTTAGAATCCGCAATGATGCAACGAAAATATTTCGAATATTGTTTTTTCAGGCTTAGAACACATTACGTTAAAAAGCATTTTGAAAACCAGGTAAACAGTTTTGAAAAATCAACTGAATGCCGAATAAAAAATATCAATTAACTTGATTGATAAAACGAATATTTCAACAATTAAATAAAACAACTATATTTCAAAAAATATTATATCTATTCAGAATTATTAGTGAAACATACTTTAATGAATAATTGAATAAATAATGTATTGACAATTTTATAACGACGTACTAAATAGTGACGCATCAATTTTATAAAGAGCTTCTAGACCGTACCATTTTAGTCAATAACTCATGAATGGCTGGGGTACAGAATAATGAAAGAAAAAGGGCAGTATTCAGTTGCAGCTGTAGTCAAGGCGATAGACCTGCTTGAGATGCTTGCTCAAGACGGTGACCGCCCGAGCATTCAAGTTCTGGCAGCCAAGCTGGACCTCAGCAGCAACAAAGCTTTTCGATTACTGGCTACACTTGAAGATAAAGGTCTGGTTGAGAAGAGCCAGTTGACCGGTACGTACGGACTTGGTCTGCAGGCTTTTGAAATGGCACAGCATATTCTGAAAAGTGATAACCTGATTCGACTGGCACATCCGATTATGGAAGAGTTGGCGCGTAAGCTTGATGAAGCGGTATATCTCACCGTTGCCAGTAATGATGAAGTTCTGTTCCTTGACATGGTTGATTCTTTCCAGAAAGTCAAGGCGGTTGACCTGGTCGGCAAGCGTTTTCCCTTCTTTACCAACGCTGCCGGCAAGGTTATCCGCTCAGTCAGTTCGATCGATATATTCAGCCGCTTCACCAAAAAACGCGCTATTCCAAATCCGGAAGCGTTTGAGCTTGAGCTTGATGAAATCCGTAAAAAAGGGGTGGCGGTGGATTTCAACGGACTTGGTGAGGGAATCTGTGCAGTTGCTGTTGTAATAAGAGATTATGCCGGCAAGGTGGTCGGCGCGCTGACATTGCTGGCGCCGTCATTTCGTATGCTGCAGGAACGGTTGGAAGAGGTCATTATCCCCTGCATGCTGGAAGGGGGAGAACAGCTTTCCATGAAATTCGGTTATTCACGAGCGTAGTACTGTTTTCACTCATCTCAAAGAAAGGAGAGTAGCACACGCAGATTGTTCGTCTTAAGTAGGCACGTCAACTCTAAACACACAAAGGGAGGATTACCACATGGCAGTTGAAACTGAAGTGCTCGTAGCAAAAGAGGAGATAACCCAGGAGCAAAAACTGGTTATCGTCGCTTCATCCGTCGGAACAGTATTCGAGTGGTACGACTTTTATCTGTACGCAACTCTGGCTCCATTTTTTGCGGCGATTTTCTTTCCGAAAGGAAATGAGACTGCAGCACTCCTTTCGGCTTTTGCAACGTATGCAGCCGGTTTCCTCGTCCGTCCGTTCGGCGCACTCGTGTTCGGCCGTATCGGCGACATCGTCGGCCGCAAGTACACCTTCCTCGTCACTATTCTGGTTATGGGTCTTGCGACTTTCATCGTCGGTCTGCTGCCGAGCTTTGAATCAATCGGCTGGTGGGCTCCGGTTATTCTTGTTATTCTGCGTCTGGCCCAGGGCCTGGCACTTGGTGGTGAGTACGGTGGTGCCGCAACCTATGTTGCCGAGCACTCCTCACATTCCAAGCGCGGCCTGAACACCGCCTGGATCCAGACAACCGCCACGGTCGGCTTCTTCCTGGCGCTGCTGGTTATCGGCATCGCCCGTACCCAGATGGATCCTAAAACGTTTGCCGACTGGGGCTGGAGAATTCCGTTCTGGATGTCGATCTTCCTTTTGGGAATCTCCATCTACATCCGTCTCAAGCTGAACGAGTCACCGGTATTCACGAAGATGAAAGAAGAAGGCAAGGGTTCCAAGTCGCCGCTTTCCGACAGCTTCCTCAAATACCCGAACAACAAGTATGCGCTGCTGTCACTGCTGGGCGCCACCGCCGGTCAGGGTGTTGTCTGGTACACCGGTCAGTTCTATGCGCTGTTCTTCCTGCAGATTACTCTGAAGCTGGACTTCATAACCACCTATACCCTGATCGGCACCTCACTGATCCTCGGCACGCCGCTCTTCATCTTCTTCGGCTGGCTTTCCGACAAAATCGGGCGCCTGAAAATCATTCTGGCCGGCTGCCTGATCGCTGCACTTACCTACTTCCCGCTGTTTGCAGCACTTACCCACTATGTGAACCCTGATCTGGAAGCATTCCAGAAAAGAACCGTTATCACCGTGGCAGCAAATCCGGCCAATGAAACTTTTAACCTGTTCGTTGGTCCCTGGACCAAGTTCTCTGATGTTGACCGGGTCAACGACCTGCTGACCAAGTCCGGCCTCAGCTTCAAGAAAATTGCTGAAGTTCCCGGCAAGAC
>VFJM01000011.1 GCA_009886055.1 Geobacter sp.
GACCCGTATTCAGCCGTAGAAGAGATCGTCTCGAAAATGATGCCGGACCGTGTTGATTAATGTTTATACGTTGAATTTTTCCTGATTTGCTCTATACTTCACAAAGAGAACACTGATCACCTTACAGGAGAACATGATGACATTGACCGGAATCGCCCTGATAGTTATAGCCGTAGCGCTCTGCATTCTGGTGTTGACCCTGATCCCGACCCTCCTGACCGTCAAACGGACCGCCGCATCCGTTGGAGAGCTTGCGGAGATGGTTCGGAGCGAGATGAAACCGACACTGCATGAATTAACCGGCGTGCTGGCGGAATTGAAGACCGTCAGTGGCGGCATGGCAGAGTACAACGAAGATGTCAGACGCTTCATGTCGGAGTTGGGGGCCGCCGGTTCCAATCTCCACACGATCAACCGCTCGGTGGGTGTCGTGACGGGCGTTCTCAATTCCGCTACGGCCTGGGGGACCGGAGCCAAGGTGGCAGGAAGATACTTAATTGAACGTTATCTAAAAAAAAGAGGAGGTATGTAATCATGTCCGACAAATGTGAAGTATCAGCAGGAACCGTATTGGTATCGTTTGTAGCCGGAGCAGCAATAGGGGCCGGCCTGGCTTTGTTGTACGCACCCAAGAGCGGGCGCGAAATGCGGGAGAACATTCTCGATCTGACGGAAGATGCCGTAGACAAGATCAAGGAATACGCCAAGGAAGCCCAGGAAAAGATCAAAACAGCCGTCGAAGACGGCAAGGAAACCTTCGCTGAAAAGAAGTCTGTCCTGGCGTCTGCAATTGAAGCCGGTCGCGAGGCGATGCAGAGAGAGCGCACTTCAGCTCAGTAAGCGGCTCACGTAACCAGAAGAGCCCACGCAGGTGGGCTCTTCTGTTATAAAAAGAAACATCATTTTGTTCAAGCCCCATCAATGGCTCTATTCAACAGCTGATCCCCATTTTACAACGGTTTTCGTGTCATTGACTTTCATTGCAGCTTCCTTTATACTCCCCCCCCTATGAAAAAGTTTCATCTTTTTACATACGGTGCGATCGCTTTTGCGACACTTCTCTACGCTCTGCCCGTTACGGCCACGGAACCGATTCAGCCCCTTCTGGCCGAGTTGACCAGGCCGAATGCCCTGTTAATTGGGACGTCCGAAACTCCCGCGCTGGTTCCCGCCGACGTTCAGGGCACGGCAGAATCCAGCGAACCTGTTGCTGCTCTCTTTTCACTTGAAGAACTGCGGGACTCCGGTGATGATGGCGGAGATCTTGGGCTCCCCGATGTTGACCTGCCGATATCCGATATCCCGTTGACCCTGAACAGCAAGGTGGAATATTTCCTGTACCATTTCCAGACCAGCGGCAAACCATCCTTCTCCCGCTGGCTGTCACATTCCTCCCGATATATTCCGATGATGAAGGATATCCTCAAGCGCGAAGGGATGCCGGAAGATCTGGTGTATGTCGCCATGATCGAGAGCGGATTCCAGATGCATGCACGCTCTTGGGCCAGCGCGGTCGGCCCGTGGCAGTTCATGTCCGAAACCGGGCGGCGCTATTCCCTCCGGATCGATCAGTGGACTGACGAGCGCAAGGACCCTGTCAAGGCCACCACAGCTGCAGCACTGTACCTGAAGGAGTTATACGGAATTTTCAAAGGAGACTGGTATCTGGCGGCAGCGGGCTACAATGCCGGAGAGAACAAGATCCTGCGTGCCATCAGCATGTATAATACCAGCGACTTCTGGGAAATCTCGCGCGGATCCTATCTCAAGCGGGAAACCAAGGAGTATGTCCCCAAACTTCTGGCGGCCGCCATCATTGCCAAGGATCCGGCCCGCTATGGCTTCTCCGACATCGCGTACCTGACACCGATCGAGTACGACACCGTCACGATACCGTCTCGCACCAATCTTGATCTGGCGGCAAAACTGAGCGGCACAACCTACGAATCGATCAAGGAGCTTAATCCCGATCTGCGGCACTGGTGCACCCCCCCCAATTATCCCGACTATCTGCTCAAAATCCCTAAGGGAAGCAAGCAGCAGTTTGAGGCTGCATATGCAAAGGTTCCCGTAGATCAGCGTTTCACCGAACGGGTTCTGTACAGCCGTTATCTGGCGCGCAAGAAGGATACACTCAAAGGTGTGGCCCGCCGCTTCGGCACTTCACCTGCGACTCTTGCAGAGTTGAACGGCCTGAATGCCAAAGCCCGCATCGCCGGAAAGTCACTGCTCGTGCCGGTCAAGCAGACCGTTGATTTCAGCCACGAAGGGCGGAGCGCCCGATCATCTGCGGCGACTAAAGGAAGTTACTCAAAATATTACACCGTAAAAAGCGGCGATACACTTAGCTCCCTGTCCAAACGATTTAAGGTATCGGCCAAGCTGCTCTCCGCCTGGAATAACCTGAAAGTAAAAGTCGCCCTCAAGCCGGGGAGGCGCATCATCATCGCAAAATTCACCGAAAAGAACGGAGAGATGGCTCCGGCAGCAAAGAGCTGACTCTCACGTACCCGACTACCTGAAAGAATGAAAGGAACACCTGATGTATAATACGTATATTTCCGCAGCAGTCGCTGCGGTGGTCGAGTTGATTCTGTTTTTCGTATTCGATCTGTCCTGGTGGGGTTCATTGATGATCGGTATCATTGCCCTTGCTATCACATTCGTTCTGCTTTCGCGCAATACCATGAAAAAGGTGATGGCCGCAATCGAGACCGCCGGAAAGGACCTGCAGGCCCAGCCGCCACGCTTCGAGAAAGCCGTCCGCGAGCTGAAGGATGCCCTGCAGTACGGCAAATGGCAGTTTTTTGTGGGTGGGCAGCTCAACTCGCAGATCGGCATGATCTACTACATGAAACGTGACTTTTCCAACTCCTTTCCATATTTGGAAAAATCGTTCTTTAAAAACTGGGCGGCCTTGGGGATGCTGGCGGTTTCGTACATGAAGCGCCAGAAAAAGGACAAGATGATCAGCACATTTGAAAAAGCGGTGCAGTGGAACAGCAAAGAATCACTGCTCTGGAGTCTGTATGCTTACTGCATGAACGAGAGTGGCGAGACGGGAAAAGCCAAAGAGATTCTTACCAAGGGACTGAAAAAGAACCCTGGCGACGAGAAACTGAAGGACAATCTGGAGTGCCTGGAGAAGGGCAAAAAGATGAACATGCGGGCGTATGGCGATTTATGGTTTCAGTTCCACCTTGAAAGCCTGGGCGCCCTTCAGAAGCACCAGATGGCATCCATGGGCGGGCGGATGCAACGGCGCATGGCCGTCAGAAGATAGGAACGATAAGAGATCAAACGAGAAGGGGATTCCACAGCGGGGTCCCCTTTTTCATTTTAGCGGGATGATGCTTTCAGGAGCGATGCAAACTCCGACTGAATCCCCGCTGGTTGTATGTTCGCCTCACTCAGAAGCATTCCCCAGCTTTTTGACCCTTTTTTCACATCCCGATAAATCTCGATCGGCGGCCGTCTGGTCCTGACGGCAATCAGTGTGGTAATAATAACCTCCTGGTTAGATGCCCATTCTTTCCTCAGGGTTGCCAGCTCCTGCGCTCCGAGCAACCGGTGCCGGACAAGTACCTCATCAACTATCTCCTGGGCAAGGCGGGCAGA
>VFJM01000221.1 GCA_009886055.1 Geobacter sp.
ATCGACCGTGGCATTGAAACAAAGATCGGGTGCGAATTTGAGGACGGGCTAAACTGCGAATTCTGCGGTTCCTGTGTTTCCGTGTGCCCGGTCGGTTCATTGTTGGCTCGCCCGTTCAAGCACAAAGCCCGTTTCTGGGCGCTAGCCAGGCATACGTCGGTCTGTGGCTATTGCGGTACCGGCTGCAACCTGACTCTGGGCGTTAAAGACAACAAAGTACTGACCACTCTCTATGACGAGAACCAGGGGTTCCATAAGGGGCAGTTATGTGTACGCGGTCGCTTTGGCTACCAGTTCATAAATTCTGAAAAGCGTCTGACTACCCCCTTGGTCCGAAAAAATGGAAAACTGGTTGAAGCAACCTGGGATGAAGCGCTTGAAATTGTTGCCGGCCGACTCGGGGGCGAAAATGCCGTCGCTGCCCTGGCTACACCGCGTTTAACCAATGAAGAGCTGACCCTGTTCAAAAAACTGATGCTGGAAAATGTCGGTTCGCGAAATTTTGACCATTCCGCCGGTTATGCCCACGCGGCTCTGACAGAAGGTTTTGCCCGCAGTCTTGGCGCTTCGGCATCACCATCCTCCATACTTGATATACAGAAGAGTGATCTCCTGCTGGTGATCAAGACCGATGCATATGAAACCAATCCGGTGATCGGTTTTGAGATCAATATGGGCGTCAAAACCCGGGGTATCAAACTCAAGATCCTGTCCGACAAGCGCGGTAAACTCTCGAAACTACCTGGCGCACAAACATTGGTTCATATACCCGGCAGCGAAGTTGCTGTCCTGAATGCGATCTGTAAATCGATCCTGGATCAGAAACTGGCCGATGGATCTGCCGCCTCTGTCCCCGGCTTTACTGAACTTGCTGCCGCACTGGCTCCCTTCACACCGGAAGCGGTTGCTGCGCAGAGCGGACTGGATGCTGCCACAATCAGAACATTAGCCACGGATTATGCATCGGCAGAGAAGGCGCTGATACTCTTCCCGGCGGGACTGGGATATGCGGGGCATACGGCTGATCTGGCGAGTGCGGTAGCCAACCTGGCTATTCTTACCGGAAAACTCGGCAAGGATGGGTGCGGCGTGCTCTGCATGGCCGAAAAGAACAACAGCCAGGGCGCCGTTGACATGGGCTTCTACGCACAGGATGGCGGCCTGAACGCACTTCAGATACTTGACGCCTGCAGCGCCGGCACCGTCAAAACCCTTCTGGTTGCCGGTGAAAATCCTGTGACCTCCTACCCGGACAACGCCAAGGTAAGATCTGCTCTGGAAGCGGTGGACTTTTTGATCGTTTCAGACCTCTTCCTGACTGAAACCGCAGAACTCGCCGATGTGGTACTGCCTGCGTGTTCTTTTGCGGAAAAGGAAGGTACCTTTACCAGTGTAGACCGGCGCGTACAGTACGTTAAGCCGGCAATTACCAAGGTTGGCCACTCAAGGTCCGACTTTGAAATCTTTTCCGCCCTGATTTCCAAATTGGGGGGTACACCCTCGGCTACTCCGGCAACACAGTTTGCCGAAATAGCTGCGAACACGCCCGGATATGACGGAATGAGCTATGCAAGCCTCGGCAGTGAGGGTGCATCTGCCGCAGTGGCCCTCAAACCTGTCTTTGTCATGCCGCAGGTGACGGCGGCAGTCCCATCCGAACCCGGCAAGCTTGCCCTGGTCACCGGCAGCGTGCTGTATCACAACGGTACCTTGTCACAGCATGGTGAGGGACCCGTCTATGTCTGTCCGGAAGCGTACGTTGAAATGTCTCGGGCAGATGCTCGTCGCAGTACCATAGCTGACAACGATCTGGTAACAGTCGCGTCTCAGAGCGGAACGTTGCAACTTAAAGCAAAAGTAACTCCGCGTATCCCGGAAGGTGTGGTTTTTATTCCGTACCATTTCCCGGCAGCGCCGGTAAACAAGATCTGGAGCGGTTCTGCCGTTACCATGGTTTCCATCACAAAGTAACTATTGTTTCGCAACTAATAACTTCATACGTGCAAGAAAAGAGGGACAGATGGGATTTGAAATATTAGGTCTGCCGATGATGTATTACATCGCCATGGTTGCCAAGGTCCTGGTGACATTTGTCTTCGTGCTGCTGACAGTGGCCTACGCCACCTATGCCGAACGCAAGATCATCGGCCATATGCAGGTTCGTCTGGGACCGATGCGTACCGGATGGCACGGTCTGTTGCAGCCGATCGCCGACGGGGTCAAGCTTTTCTTTAAAGAAGAGATCGTTCCCTCACAGGCGAGCACCTTCGCTTTTTTGATAGCACCGCTGATCGCGCTCATTCCGGCGTTCATTACGTTTGCCGTCATTCCGTTTGGCGGCGTTATCGAGATAGCAGGTTACAAGATCCCCCTGCAGATCGCTGCCTATTATGACACCACAGCCGGCCAGGTATTCGATGTAAATGTCGGTGTGCTCTATATTCTGGCGATGTCATCGCTTGGTGTCTACGGGATCGTGTTAGCCGGTTGGGCATCAAACAGCAAATACTCCCTGATGGGCGGACTGCGCGCCTCGGCGCAGATGATATCGTATGAGCTTGCGGCTGGCTTGTCTATTATCGCCGTGTTCATGCTCTCAGGCACCCTTTCGCTCTCCAGAATTGTTGAGCTTCAGTCCGGAATGGGTGGATTTGAGTGGTATCTCTTCAAACAGCCTCTGGCCGCATTCATGTTCTTCATCTGTTCGCTTGCCGAAATCAACCGTACTCCGTTTGACCTGCCTGAGGCGGAGACGGAACTGGTTTCCGGTTTCTGTACCGAGTATTCATCAATGAAGTACGCTATGTTCTTCATGGCTGAATATGCAAACATGGTAACCGTCTGCGCACTGACCGTCACATTATTCCTTGGCGGCTGGAATGGCCCGCTGGCCGTTGCGATTCCCATCCTTGGACCGATCTACTTCGTTGCGAAAGTGTATTTCCTGATGTTTGTCTGCATGTGGATCCGCGCAACACTCCCCCGCTACCGGTATGACCAGTTAATGCATCTGGGGTGGAAGGTATTTATTCCGGTGGCACTTGTAAACATAGTAGTTACGGGAATCATCGGTTATTTCATTTAATACCCGCTGAATGAATAACGTTATTTCAGAGACGAGGATGGACATATGAATCCGATTACACCGATTATTAACGGCATGAAAATTACGTTGAAGCACATGTTCATGAAGCCGGTAACATTGCAGTATCCGACTGAACGGCCCAAGGTGGCGGCCCGTTACCGCGGACTGCACGCTCTGAACGTGTCGCATGACAAGGCCAAGTGCGTAGCCTGCTACCTCTGCCCGACAGTCTGCCCGGCCAAATGCATCACGGTCGAAGCGGGAGAGGATGCCAATCACGACAAGTACGCCGCAGTATATGAGATCGACATGCTGCGCTGCATCTTCTGCGGTTACTGTGTTGAGGCCTGCCCGGTCGATGCAGTCAGGATGACCGGTGAGTTCGAGTTGGCAAATTACCATCGTCAGGACTTCATCTACTCCAAAGAACGTCTCTTAGAAAAGAAATAAAGGAGCAGTGCATGGAAACCATCTTCTTTCTGATCATAACGCTGGTGGCTATTGTCTCGGCAATTCTTGTGGTCACCTGCAAAAATCCGATCAATAGCGCACTATCGCTCATTATGACCTTTTTCTGCCTGGCTACCTATTATGTCATGCTGGATGCGCCATTTATGGCTGCCGTTCAGGTAATGGTGTACGCCGGAGCCATTATGGTTCTGATGGTGTTCACTATCATGCTGCTGAATATACGGGTTGATGCCACAAAGAAACATTCGCATAAGCTCGTATTCGGCTCAATTATCGGCTTCTTTACCGTACTGAATATCGTCGTCGTTCTGGTCAAAAGCCGTGCAGCCGCCCCGACAGGTCCCTACAGCGGTGAGATGATCAAAAAAATCGGCCACACAGAGCTGGTCGGCCGCGAAATATTCACAAACTTTCTGTTGCCGTTTGAAATCACTTCAATACTGCTGTTGGTTGCAATAGTCGGTGCGGTCATCCTGGCCAAGAAAAAAATATAAGAGGGATATATTTCATGGAAAACCTGAACGGCTATCTCATTGTAAGCGCCATACTCTTCGCCATAGGCACGATCGGCGTCCTTACCCGCAAGAACGTCATTGTAATCTTTATGTGTATCGAGCTGATGCTTAATGCCGTAAACCTTACGTTTGTTGCCTTCTCCCGCCATCTCGGTAATCTTGATGGTCAGGTATTCGTCTTTTTCATAATGACAGTTGCGGCGGCTGAAGCTGCTGTCGGTCTGGCGCTTATCATTGCGTTCTTCAACAATAAAGAGTCGATAGATGTTGACGACGTTAACCTGATGAAGTGGTAGAGAAGCAGTCCACCCTTACGACAAAGTATAATGATTGCATAAAAGGAGTCTTGCATGTTTGACAAAGTATGGCTAATCCCGCTCTTCCCGCTTATCGGGTTCCTGATCAACGGACTCTTCGGGAAAAAGATCAAGAATGAGGCTGTAATCGGCGGAATCGGCACGCTGATGATCTTCCTGTCATTCCTGGTGTCGTGCGGAATACTCATGCAGATGATCGGTCTCCCGCCGGAGCAGAGGGTATTTGAAAAAGTTCTTTTTCCGTGGATCCACTCCGGTAACTTCAAGGCCGATATGGCTTTTCTGGTTGACCCTCTCTCAGTGATCATGATCATGGTCGTCACCGGCGTCGGTAGCCTGATCCATCTCTATTCGATCGGGTACATGCATGGTGAAGAGGGCTTCTATCGTTTCTTTGCCTATCTGAACCTGTTCTGCATGTCGATGCTTCTCCTGGTACTTGGCAGCAATATGCTGGTCATGTTTATCGGCTGGGAAGGTGTCGGACTCTGCTCATACCTGCTGATCGGGTATTACTTCCACAAAAAATCAGCAGGTGATGCCGCCAAAAAGGCTTTTGTCATGAACCGTGTCGGCGACTTCGGCTTTTTGATCGGTCTCTTTACGCTCTACTGGTGGTTCGGCAGCAATCATAATATCTGGACTGTCAATTTCATTGAAATTAAAGCGGCATCACACCTTCTCCCCTATGGCGGCGTCGTAACGTTTGCGACACTGTGCTTTTTTGTCGGCGCTACCGGCAAATCCGCTCAGATCCCGCTCTTCACCTGGCTCCCTGACGCCATGGAAGGTCCGACACCCGTTTCCGCCCTCATCCACGCTGCCACCATGGTAACGGCCGGTGTCTACATGATCGGCAGAATGAGTTTTGTTTTTGTCAAATCACCTGAAACCATGATGGTCATCGCCGTTGTCGGCGCCGCCACGGCCATTTTTGCCGCAACAATCGGCACGGCACAAAACGATATCAAACGGGTACTGGCCTACTCGACTGTTTCGCAGCTCGGTTTCATGTTTCTGGCGATGGGAGTCGGCGCATTCAGTGCCGGCATCTTCCACCTGATGACGCACGCCTTCTTCAAGGCCTGTCTGTTCCTCGGTTCCGGTTCGGTCATTCACGCCATGCATCATGCACTGCATAAAGCCCACGCGAACGATGATGCGCAGGATATGCGCAACATGGGTGGTCTCAAATCGGCGATGCCGATCACGTTCCTGACGTTTCTGGTTTCCACCATTGCCATCGCCGGTATCCCCGGATTTTCCGGATTCTTCTCCAAGGACGAGATTCTCTGGATGGCCTTTGCGAACCCCTATCACGGCAATCTCAATATCGTGCTGTGGGGGATCGGCGCCATAGCCGCCTGCTTCACCGCCTTCTACATGTTCCGTCTGGTCTTCATGACCTTTTTCGGCGAGAGCCGCATCAATGCCAAGGCAAAAGAATATCTCCATGAATCTCCGCTCGTGATCACAATTCCTCTGATGGTTCTCGGTGCTCTTGCCGCTGTCGGCGGCTATCTCGGCATGCCTAAAATTCTCGGGATGCTGCCAAACTACTTTGAACACTGGCTGGAGCCGGTATTTGAACTGGCAACAGAATTCGGCAGTAAATATGCCCACCAGGGCGCTCATCCAAGCCATGCAGTTGAATGGGGTCTGATGGGTCTGTCGGTTGTTATCGCCCTCGTCGGAATTGGGATCGCATTCACCATGTACGTCAAAAACACCGAACTGCCGGGAAAATTCGTTGCAACGTTCCCGACCCTCCATCGTGTTGTGTTCAACAAATGGTACGTCGATGAAATCTATGATTATATCTTTGTGAACCCGTGCAAGATGCTCGGCCAGTTCCTCTGGAAAGGATTTGACGTCCTTGTGATTGATGGCGTTGTCAACGGTGTTGCCAATGTTGTTATGGGATTCAGTGGCGTCTTCCGCTATCTGCAGTCCGGCTACATTTACAACTACGCGTTTTCAATGGCGCTCGGCGTTGTTGTCATGCTTGGCTACTTCATTTTTAAATAACCACTTTCATTAGCACTTTGTATAAAGGAGCACGAATTCATGAGTAACGTACTGAGCCTGACGACATTCCTGCCGATACTGGGTGTCCTGCTGCTGCTGTTTATTCCGAAAGACAGCAAAGGAGTACTTCGGAATGTCACCCTCGCGGTAACAGTTGTCACTTTCCTGGTGTCGCTGATCATGCTGTCTGGCTTCCAGACCAACGCGGAGTTCCAGTTTGTTGAAAATGTACCCTGGATTGCGGCCGGCCCGTTTATCATGCGTTACAACATCGGTATTGACGGAATCAGCCTCTGGCTCGTTATCCTCACCACATTCATGATGCCGATTGCTGTTCTTTCAACCTACACCGCCGTTGAAGAGAAGGTCAAAGAGTACATGATCTGCCTGCTGCTGCTTGAAACCGGCATGTTGGGTGCGTTTATCTCCCTGGATCTTTTCCTGTTCTATATTTTCTGGGAAGTCATGCTGATTCCGATGTATTTCATGATCGGCATCTGGGGCGGAAAAAACAAGATCTATGCTGCTGTGAAATTCTTCATATACACGATGGTCGGATCACTCCTGATGCTGGTTGCGCTGATCTTCCTCTATTTCAAGGGGATGCAGGCCGGGATTACCGACTTCGGTCTCCTGCAGTTCTTCAGCCTCAAGCTGGATATGGCTACGCAGATCTGGCTGTTCCTGGCGTTCGCATTTGCCTTTGCAATCAAGGTCCCCATGTTCCCGCTCCATACCTGGTTGCCTGATGCACATACGGAAGCACCGACAGCCGGTTCGGTTATTCTGGCTGCCGTCCTTTTGAAAATGGGCACCTACGGTTATGTCCGCTTTGCCATTCCGCTGTTCCCTGATGCGGCTCACAAGTTTGCACCACTGATTGCGACACTCGCGGTTATCGGCATCATCTACGCGGCACTTGTCGCAATGGTACAGGAAGATGTCAAGAAACTGGTCGCCTACTCGTCGGTTGCCCACCTCGGCTTTGTTATGCTCGGCGTATTCGCTTTCAACGTAGAGGGGATTTCCGGCGGCATGCTGCAGATGATTAACCACGGCATCTCAACCGGAGCGCTGTTCCTTATCGTCGGCTTTATTTACGAGCGCCGACACACCCGTCTGATTACCGATTTTGGCGGATTGTCAAAGCAGATGCCGATTTTTGCTACAATATTCATGATTGTCACCTTCTCTTCGGTAGGCTTGCCAGGCACCAATGGCTTCGTCGGAGAATTCCTGATTCTGCTCGGTGCGTTTGAAAGTGAGCTGCGCTGGTGGACGGTCATTGCAACAAGCGGCGTCATACTCTCCGCGGTCTACATGCTCTGGGTGTTCCAGCGGGTCATGTTCGGAGAGCTTGATAATCCTAAAAACCAGAAACTCCTTGACCTTAATGCTCGTGAAATTGCGATCATGGTTCCTCTGCTGGTGATGATATTTGTCATGGGTCTTTACCCCAAGCCCTTTATCGATAAAATGGATCCCGCAATCAGGAAGCTTGTTGCGCAGGTACGAGTGTCATCGGTAAATGCCCAGTCGATTCCTGCTGCCAACCAGATGCAGATGCCTGCGGGGCACCAGGGGATATCGCAGATGCCTGCCGCAGTGCAGGGCGATCAGATGCCCGCCGGTCACCCCGGGATGGGATCGTCTCCCGTACCTCAGCCCGCACCGGCTGCTAACCCGCACAACGCAAAGTAAATTACTAACGAGTCAATCCGACCGGAGGATATTTTAGATGGACATGATTTTAATTCCAGCCGTCAACATGACGCCGATTCTACCGGAGATATTTCTCTCCGTGCTGGCCATG
>VFJM01000329.1 GCA_009886055.1 Geobacter sp.
CCGCGCGTTGTCAAGGGAGTTGTCGTATTTTCCTAAACTGCAACCTTTGAGCTTTCCCGGAGATTATGATCTGATTTTTGCGGGTTGAGCGTTACTGTTTTGATATGCGCCCAATTCCGGCTGTTGCCTGACCATCGCTCAGGTCTTTTTGCTTTTGCCAGTTCATATACTACGGTTCGCTTTGCCAGAATAATATTGTCTTCACCTTTATGCCGCTGGGCAGGCGTAACGAATTTAATGGCACTGTGCCGATGGGTGTTGTTGTACCAGGCCGAGAATTTGGTTACCCATTGCCTGGCCTCTTCCAGCGTATTGAACGGTTTGTCAGGATAGCCTGGATTGTATTTCAGTGTCCTGAATATCGCCTCGGAATAGGCGTTGTCATTGCTTACTGATGGCCGACTGAAGGAGGGGATTACTCCCAGCTTCTGTAAAGTTCCAAGCATTGTTGCTCCCTTCATGGGGGAGCCGTTGTCAGAGTGCAATATCAGTGACTGTCCGGCAACACCTTCACGCAGGTAGGCCTTACGAAAGGTTCTGGCTGCATACTCGGCGGACTCCTCATTGTACACTTCCCAGCCGACGATCTTGCGGCTGTAGATGTCGAGGATCAGGTAGAGGTAGAAATACAGACCTTTGACAGTGGTGGGCAGATAAGTTATATCCCAGCTCCAGAGTTGGTTCGGTCCTGTTGCTAAAATCGGTTCCGGGCGATTGTTGACAGCAGGCTTGGCTTTGCCTCGATGAGTCAGCTGATCCTTTTCAAGCAGCACTCTGTAAAAGGTTGATTCGGATGCCAGATATTCACCTGCATCAGCCAAAATCGGCACTATCTGGCTTGGTGGTAAATCTGCAAATTTCTGTTGATTGGCTGTGCTGATGATATCTAGCCGTTCCTGTTCAGAAAGTTTATTGGCTGGGGCTCTTGCTGCATCCTTTCGACCATCTGGCTTGATCTCAGCCGATTGACGGTAACGTTGCACCGTCCGTTCAGATATGCCGACCATCTTGCAGGCCGGGGCAAGACGCGCTCCGTCACTGCAGGCAACTTCTATCATTATGATTAGTTCTTGGCGCTCCGGGAGATCGATCTTCCTTCCCCTTATTCTTGTCAGAGCGCCGCGACCTTTTTTCCAAGTACCAGCAGTGCTGCTACTTCAGCGAGGGCTTTCTCTTTACGATTCAACTCCTGATGTAACTGCTTGATCGCTTTTCCCTGCTGCTGCAGCTGTTCGCGATCAGCCTTTTGAGGTGTAGAAGATAACCCCTGAATGATTGATGCTCTCCAGCCAGCTATCTGCTCAGGATAATACCCCTTGCGCCGACAGTACTCGCCCAGTTCAAGCTCGCTAAGGCTGGCAGTTTCAATCACCGCCATCAGCTTTTCTTCGCTCTCGTATTTTCTGTCGGAGCGTATGACTTCCGTTGTAAGGGTACGCTTATTATTACGATACTGAATCCGCCAAGTATAAAGAGTCTCTACCGGAATACCGGTTTCTTTTGATACGCTTGGAACGCTCTCGTTGCGGGGTGCCAGCAATCTGGCTATGATGCTTTCTTTAAGTTCGGTTGCATATTGTTTGGCCATTGTCTCTCTCTTTTTTTACCCCACAAGCTAACACAAAAACTCTCACAGAGAGACGACAACTATCCTGACACAGGGGGGAACCGTCCCGTCACTTTTCAATACAACATTGTGGCCCCCTCCTGCCGCAATTTGAGGAGATACGGATGCATATGTGTTTACAGGCGCCACCACCTGTAAAATAAGCAATCCAAGAGCTACAATAATTGGAAGCCATTTCTTCAAGCGTTCCCCCTGCAATGTTTTCATGTCAAACCTCAAAAATTAACCTGATTAGCCCTCATTTTCAGCTAACCCAGGGATTGTCATTCCCGAAGCGATTCTGATCGGGAATCCAGGTTCTAAGTTGCTGAAATCTGGATCCCCGACAAAGGACTTCGGGGATGACATTCTCGTTAGCTGAAGATTGGCACTAATCAGGAAAATTAATATCAGCAGAATAAAATCATTCTTTTTTGCGACAAGCACCTTAACCAA
>VFJM01000418.1 GCA_009886055.1 Geobacter sp.
CATCGATGAACGTATTGGCCAGCAGGGCCGCCTTGGCCGGATCCTTGTAGTCGGCGGTAATCGTGATGATACCGTCCTTGCCGGCCTGAAACTTGACCAAACTTTGTAATGTCGCTCTGGTTGAATCAGCATTTACCGATTTGAATTCAGTATTCAGATCAAGCCGCTTGATGACCGCATCGGTGACAGTGCGGCTTTTCAGAAGTCCCAGATACAGATCTGTAGAGCCACCCAGTCCACCTGCCAGACCTGCCAAACCGCCACCCATCGAGGCGAGCAGAGCCGCCGCGCCGCCACCCGATTCCTTCTGCGGCGGTAGCAGGGTCGCCTTGGCTGTATAGATGTTTTTAAGTGTCAACGAATAGACAACCGAAAGTATCACGGCTGCTGTAGTGATCTTGAATATCAGTGGCACATTGCGCACAACCACCCGCAGGAGTTCCAGCAGATTGATCTCTTCTTCCGCTCCCGTTTCGGGACTAATGTTATTTGCATCATTCATATTCATCCCTTATTTAAACCCGAGAACAATTGTGCCGGCAGTCAGTGCAACATTGGCAAGAATCTGGGTCCAATCCTTGATTTCGCGCATCCAGGCAATCTTTTCAATTTTTTGCGGTACAACCAGAGTGTCGCCGGCATCGAATGAAGATGACAAAAAGGAGCCGAAGTACGATTGCTGACGGCTGTACACCGTACCATCAGCGCGGATTACGTACATCTCCGACTTCTCGGCGTCGGTTACCGGTCCCCCGGTTTTATCCAGATACCAGCTGACGTCTTCTCCCGCCTGGTACACGAAGGAGTTCGGGTTGTAGACCTGTCCGAGAACCGTCACAACCGACGGACGCATCGGGATTTCAAGCTCGTCCCCCCCTTCGAGCGTCATGTCATAATTGCTGACCTTCAAATCCTCGGTATCGCTTAAACGGATAACCACCCTTCCTTCCGCCCTGAGGGATTTCAGCTGCGCCACCCCTTTCTGCAGCCCCTCAAGAGCCGCCCTGGTCGCCTCCAATTCCTCTTTTGATGACGCAACGGCGGCCAGCGCCGACTGCTTCTGCAAGATGTCCCGCTCGGACTTGATGCTGATCTCGTCCATCCGTTTCTGCTGCATCTCACGGACGGAACGGCGGGTAAATTTGGCGCCGCGCAGATAAGCCTTTTCGGTATAGCCGCCCGCCCGCGCTATCACCGAGCTCAGCTTCTCGCCGCGAGCCAGTGAATATATTCCGGGGAAACGCATCTCCCCTTTCATGGTTATGAACTTGTCGGTCGCATCCTGCCAGTCGCTAACACCGCGCACGATCAGGACATCGTCACTCTGCAACGGCAGATTATGCGCGGGATCGCCGGCCAGCGCCTTGCCGAGATCCAGCTGGACCCTTTTCGACTGGGCCTTGTCGCCGCTGATAACGATCCGGCTCAACTCCGCCTGATCAAGAAATGCATTGCGTTTGGCGCTCCCTGCGGCCGTCACCAGATCCCGCACCGACATGCCGGGGAAATAATCATACGGCCCGGGGTTGACCACGGCGCCGTTCACGGCAACACGTGGTTTTTCCTCCATCTCCCAACGAGAAAAGACCTTGACCGTGTCCTGCTCCTGCAGCAGCAGGTTGTCGGTCTGATTGCCGGCCAGAGCACGGCGCAGACTGACCGTAATCAGCTCACGCCGGTATTCGGGGGGAGAGATGCGGATAATTTCCACAGAATCAAGATAAGATTCGGGCAACAAAGCCTGAGTATCAGGGATCAGATCGGTCAGGTGCATGCCGGGACGGAACTGATACTCTCCAGGCTGCTGCACGTTACCCTTTACCGCCACGACCTGCCGGACCGTAGCCTGCACCGGAAAGACCTTCACCATGTCGCGGTCTTTCAGCTCGACCGCCGCCAGTTCGGCTTCCATTGCGCCCCCCTTCGGGGCAAAGTCCAGCGCGATACGGCCGCTGTTATTTTCCAGTCGCTCAATCTGGATCCGGCCAAGCGAACCACTGGCGGCCACGCCGCCGGCCATCTTCAGCACGTCCGGAATCGATGTTCTGCCGTTCAACTCATAGATAGCCGGCCGCCGTACCTCACCCGCCACCGCGACCACCGGGCCGATCACCGGTACAAAGATCGTATCGCCATTTTGCAGCTGCACATCCTTGTTGCGATCTCCTGACAGCAGCATGTCATAGAGGTCAACTGTTGCCACCGTCTGGACGCCGCGCGTCACTTTCACTCCGCGCAGCGACCCGTTATGCGACGGCCCGCCGGCGGCCGCCAAGGCGTTGATAACCGTTGCCAGGGCGCTGACCGGATAGTTGCCGGGTGCTTCGACTTCGCCCACCACGTAGACCTGAATAGTTCTCAGCTTGCCCAGAGTAAGGCTCATCTCGTAATTACGGAAAAAGCGGTTCATAGCATCATTCACAGCCGTTTTTGCCTTGTCGAACGGGAGCCCCCAGACCCGCACCGGCCCGACTTTGGGAATCATCAGTTCGCCGTTGCGGTCAACGGTCAACTCCTGGCGCAGATTAACCGAACCCCACGTAGTCAGGCTGACGCCATCACCCGGCCCGAGTATATAATCCGCCCCGACCGGCATCGCGTCGATGGCGCTCGTAAGCTGAAGGCTGTTCCTGAAGAAATCATAGCCGAACTGCTTCAGTTCGCGTCTCATCCGTTCCGGCTCGACAGCATCCAGCATTGTCGGACTTGTTTTGGCAAACGCCTTCTCTATCCTCGACCCCTGTGCGTTGAGGGGGAGCGGTGTTACCCGCAGCTCATCCGATGTGAAAAGGGTTTTCTGATCACGATCCAGCGCCAACACCTGAATGAAATAAGGCTGGAAGTTTCTCAGATCTCGTAGAATGTACTCGCTGCCGGTCCCGACAGCGAAAGTTTTACCGTATTTCTCCGACTCGGTGCCGAATCGCACCGAAAAGCGAACCCCCTGGTCATCAGCTCTCGACAGAAAATTCCAGTTCAGCTTGACCAGCCCGTCACCCGCTTCGCCTTTCAGCACAACGGCGGATTTCCTCGCGACGCCCTTTTCCAGGGTTTCAGGCTGAAGAGCACTCTCTTCCAGCTTTTTGATCAACGCCTCATCCCTTGTCAAAGTGGCGGAATAGCCCCCCTGACGCTGTCCCAGTTCGCCATCTTCAAATGGAGCTGCAAACAGGGGTGTTGCCACAAAGGCAGTCATCAAAACAGCTGCGGTAATAATTCGAAATATTATCTGCATTAACAAGCTCCTCTAGTAAATCAGATGGTGCCGGTGTACCTAGTATAAGCGCGGAATAATACGTCAGGATGGGATAAAACGTCAACATATTGATACTAAGATGCAATTTATAAATGTCAGATGTTGAATTCAGAATGATTTATATCTACTCTGTAAAGTTCACAATTCAAAATCCAGCACTCAACTTTGCCTGCTACTTTTTCTCAACGGGAGCACTTTGGAAGAGACGCTGCAGGGAGCGGAAGCTGACCGAAGCTGACACCTGCGACCTGGATCGGTCCGGCCTTGGGAACGACGAGCTCACCGCTCCGGTTTACCTCAAGCTGGTACGAACCGTCAATGCTCCCCCAGGCCGAAAGGTTGATCCGGTCGCCGCTTCCCAGCAGATAGTCCGGACCGACATCCCTGCGGACACGCCGGTTGCTGCAAGCGCTCCGTATTCTTCATCTGTCGCGGGTGCCGCGTCAACGGAAGCGGCAAGCACACTTAATATTAAAACCTGCATCAGACCCTGAGTGGTCAGATGCTGTAGCGAAAAACGAGTATTCACGCTCATGTCCCCCATCTATTTCAGAAAAACGCCATAATAAGGAATTTCATACGGAATGTAAAGTTTGCCGGCGCCACGGTTATCCGGTTATTATTTGAATAAAGTCCGCCGGAGTGACAACACGGATACCTCGGTACATGTCAAGATCGGTAAGGTGATGATCACCTGAAACAATAAAATCTGCACGCCCCTCCAGAGCACACCCCAGAAACTTCGTATCATCAGGGTCTGCAGCGAGCTGAGGGAGGATAATAATATCCGGAGTAATGATAGCAACGGTGCGGAGTAATTGGGCAAGGTTTTGAAGATCGGCATCGGAAGCTGTAATGCGCTTTCTGATCTTCGGATAGGCAAGAACTCTGAATATCTCGTCGCAGATAGCATCCGACATAAGAAGCAAAACATGTCCTTCGCGAACCATCTGTACGATTCTATCCGGAATGGAGCCGGGTTTAAGAAGGGCGCTGACAAACTGGTTTGTATCCAGAACAATGCGAATCATTTACGGGCGACCGCCAAGGCTTCTGAAATATCATCATCAACGGCAGCCGAGCTATCCGCACTCTTCTGAATTGAACCGTAAAGTCTGAAGAACTCTTCACGTGAATTTTTCATATTCAGATATTTTTCTATGGGAATGATGGCCACGAGCGGTTTGCCGGATCGTTCAACAATGTACTCATCCGACTTGAGGGAGACCTCATTCATCAACTGCCCAAGATTTTGTCGTACTTTTATCGCTGAGACCGTTTTCAACATACAATTCCTCCTATGCAACCAGTATGAATGATATGATCATACTGGTTGGCCTCGCCATTGTCAATGCGCCATTGACTGCTGCACCAATCCAGCACTCAACTTTGCTTACTAAGTTTTCTCAGCGGGAGCACTTTGGAAGGTACTGATTGCAGGGGGCGGAAACAGATCTGGCCGCACGCGTTGAAACGTCAACGGTGCTGCACCAGCAAAATGATAGGTCGGCTTAAACTCGGGAACCAGCTGTTTAAGCGAAGCCATCAGTTCACCAATCGAGTTTGAGTGAGCGGCAGCATACAGTGCATCAAGCTTATCGTTGACCGGTTTGAGATCAATATACACCGGTTCCAGTACCTTGATTTTCTGGTGGGTCGTCGGCAGAATCCCCTCACCGTCGATCAGCAGCTCTTCGAACAGCTTTTCACCCGGACGCAGTCCGGTCACAACGATATCGATGTCAACATAGGGTGTCAAACCTGACAGCCTGATCAACTCTTCGGCCAGATCGATGATCCGGACCGGGTCCCCCATATCCAGCACCAGAATCTCGCCGCCGCTTCCCATACTTCCCGCCTGCAGCACGAGCTGCGTCGCCTCGGGGATGGTCATGAAATAACGGATGACCCGTTTGTCGGTTACCGTTACCGGACCACCCGCAGCTATCTGTTCCTTGAACAGCGGGATGACACTGCCGTTGCTTCCGAGTACGTTGCCAAAGCGCACCGTGGTAAACTTGGTGCTGCTGACCCGGGAAAGCGCCTGAATGTAAATTTCTGCCGTTCTCTTTGTCGCGCCCATCACGTTGGTCGGGTTAACCGCTTTATCGGTCGAGATCATCACCAGATTGTGTGCCTTGCACTGATGGGCGGCATCAGCGATGTTGCGCGAACCGAAAACATTGTTCAGCACCGCCTGTGTCGGGTTGTACTCCATCATCGGCACGTGTTTGTAGGCGGCGGCATGGAACACCACCTCGGGGGCATATTCATCAAAACTCAGCATGATCTTGTTCCGGTCACGCACATCGGCGATCAACGGCATGATTCGAACGTCAGGAAAACGGGCAATCAACTCTTTTTCTATCTCATAGAGCGGGGTTTCGGCCTGATCCAGCAGAATCAGCTTCGCCGGGGTGAACTGGGCCACCTGGCGGCAGATCTCGCTGCCGATGCTCCCCCCCGCGCCGCTGACCAGCACGCGCCTGCCGGTCAGATATCTCCCGATCAGGACACGATCAAGCACCACCGGCTCCCGCCCCAGCAGATCTTCGATCTCGACATTCTTGATCTGTGAAATCGTCAGGGTGCCGTCGATCAATTCTCCGATACTGGGGAGTGTTTTGAAGGTCACATTGGCATTCTTGCACAAATCAATGATGCCTCTCAAGGTCTTCCCGTCGGCTGAAGGCATGGCGATGATGACATCTTCGATATCGTTGGCGACAATCAGTGTTTTCAGCTGCTTTGCTTCTCCCAGTACCGGAATGCCGTGCAGCTTCATCCCTTTCTTGTCCGGGTCATCATCGACAAAGCCGATTACCTGGTATGAAGCATGCGGCTGGCGCCAGATCTCCTTAAGCAGCAGGCTCCCCGCTTCGCCGGCGCCGACAATCAACGTCCGCGCACCTTCGCAGCTTCTGTTGATAACATATGTTTCCCGCCATAAGCGCCACAAAAGACGGCTGGCTGCAATCAGCGCAAAGAGCAGTATCCAGTCGAGGACAAAGATGGAACGGGGAACCGGGGTAAATTGTCGCAGGAAAAAAACAGCTGAAACAGCGAGGAAAGAGGAGAGGGTGACCCCTTTAAGGATTTCAACGGCGTCCTGAAGTGATGCATAGCGCCAGAGGCTGTTGTAAAACCCGGTCACGACAAACACCAGCGGTTTGACGATTATGACGACCAGCAGGCATTCCCAGAAAAGTGACGACTGTTCCGCCGGAATGGTAAAATCAAAGCGAAGCAGGAAAGCCAGGCAGAGCGAAAGGGTGATGAGGAGGGTGTCAGTCAGAAAGACGATCAGGCGGCGTTTGGTCAGCATAAGAATCAATCCCCGTATTTGTTTCTCAGGAATTTTTAAGAGTCGTGACAATATATGAACTGTAATATAAATGCAAATGAAAAAGCGCGGAATTATTCCGTTAACTATCCTGACGCCGGGGAAAGCGATAAATTTGCATTTTTCGAAGATTCTGGTACAGTTAATTTAATTTATTATGGAGGTAAAAACCCGATGAAAACAAGAGAACCAATCTGCTCTGTAACACGTAACATGATAATAGCGGGCTTTGCGGCACTATTGCTGGCACGTACAACGTTGTATGCCGCAGAGCCGCCGACACTGACAGAGGAACAGAAAACGCTCTACGCCATAGGGCTATCCGTATCGCGCTCTCTGTCTGTTTTTGAACTGACATCAGCGGAATTCGAATATGTCAGGCAAGGTTTGA
This sequence comes from Geobacter sp., assembly GCA_009886055.1. Taxonomy (GTDB): domain Bacteria; phylum Desulfobacterota; class Desulfuromonadia; order Geobacterales; family Pseudopelobacteraceae; genus JACRCG01. Next base: position 6,991 of record VFJM01000418.1, read on the forward strand.
CGGATGCACAGACCGGCAAAAAGGACAGTATAGAACTATCCGCCTACACCGCAAAGATTCAGGAGTTTGCCCGGGCGCGCCGAAAAGCTTCGGGAGAAAAACAGGTCGGTGCCGGCAATGCTTTTCTGGAAAAGGCCGCAAAGGAAAATGGGGCTGTCAAGACCGCTTCCGGCATGGTGTATACTTCTGTAGTCGATGGAAAGGGAGCATCACCCAGGGCTGAAGATAGTGTAAAAGTCAATTATCGCGGGACGTTGATTGACGGCAAAGAATTTGATAGTTCGTATAAGCGCGGAAAGCCGCTTGAATTCAAGCTTGACAATGTCATCAAATGCTGGACCGAAGGCGTTCAAAAAATGAAAACCGGAGGAAAAGCAAAACTTGTCTGCCCGCCAAATCTCGCATACGGAGAAAACGGGGCGGGAGAGATGATTCTTCCGGGGGCCACTCTGGTGTTTGAAGTGGAGCTGCTTGAAGTCAAACAGGCGGCGGTCATAAAACCCGACATTACCGCACCGGCAAAAGCGGCAGTACCGGCAAAAACAGAAAAAGAGGCAGAACCGGTAAAAAAATAGACGATTAAAACTGCCTCTGAATTATGAAACTACAGGTGACTCATGAAAATCACACCCACAGCAATTGCCTCCTTGCTCCTGATCATTACGATGTTTTCTGCTCTCCCTGTGGGGACGGTCTTCGCCGAAAGCAAAAAATACAAACGCACCGTTGAAAAATATACCCTCCCCGATGTCTCTCTGGTAAATCAGGATGGTAAAAAAGTGCGCCTTCAGACCTTGATACAGGGTGACACCCCCGTTGTTGTCTCCTTTATCTACGGGACCTGCACGACCATCTGTCCGGTTCTTTCGGCAGGATTCGTCAATCTTCAGAACAGGCTTGCCGCTACCGGTCAGACGGTTCGACTTGTATCGATTACTATTGACCCGGAAAACGACACCCCGAAAGTCATGAAAGAATACCTGAAGCGCTATCGTGCCAAACCGGGCTGGGATTTTGTGACCGGCAGCCGGTCGGATATTGATGCGGTCATGAGGGGTTTTAACGCCTACATTCCGGACAAGATGTCGCACTACCCGCTGAACCTGATCCGCAACCCGAAAGACGGCAGCTGGGTGCGCTTGTTCGGTATCATGAGTTCACGGGAGTTTCTGGAGGAATACCAGGGCGTAGCAGGGAAATGATACAAGGGCAATTTTAGAAGGGCAATTTTGGAAGGGCAATTTTGGATTTTGAATTTTGAATGTTGGATTTTAAATTTTGAATGTTGGATTTTAAATTGTGAAGACTACGAGTACCTCAATCTGAAGTTGTTTATAAATTCAAAATCCATTTAGGCCCACAGGGGTCAAATCCAAAATCCAAAATTGTATTCTCCACTTCCGGGATCACTATGAAACTGTATTCAACAGTCACAAAAGTGGCGCTTTTAAACCTGATACTCTTGGCCATGCTGATCTTTTTCACGGCAGTGCCGGTACAAGCGGGCCCTGTTCTCCCCGCCGACCTCCCGCTCGCCGAAATCATCCGCCTCGGTGAACGGATGTACCGGGAAGGTTTGCTTCCCTCCGGTGCTCCCATGCCGGCCTTCATCCGGGGCGATGTAGAAATTGACAGCAGTGCTTTTTCCTGTTCGAGTTGTCACCTCCGTGCCGGACTCGGCTCATTTGAGGGTGGCGTTGTCACCCCGCCGACCACCGGCACCAAGCTCTATAAACCGTATCGCCGTCCCCCTTCTATGGGTGACTCCACCGATCAGACCGGCCGGGTGGTTTACGCAAAAACAGTCCAGGAACGTCCGGCATACACCCGTGAAAGCCTGGCGACCGCCATGCGCTTTGGAACAGACCCGGCCGGTCAGATATTTAACGACGTCATGCCCCGCTACCCGCTCAGTGACGGCGATATGTCAATCCTGATCAGCTACCTGGAGTCACTGTCTGCGGAGCCTTCTCCGGGAGCAAGCAGCCAGGAATTCCGATTTGCAACGATTATAACCGACGATGTCAGCCAGGAGGATCGTCAGGCCCTGTTGCTGCCGCTACAAAATTTTATTGCCCAAAAAAATCAGCAGCTTCAAATGTACAATGATTTCATAAAGTTTGGATATGCTCCAACTATAGATATGAAATATGCTTTTCGCCAGGCGTCTCTGGACGTTTGGGAACTGAAAGGTACACCTGATACCTGGCAACAGCAGCTTGTCGAATATAATGCCAAAAAGCCGGTTTTTGCCGTTCTGGGCGGCATATCAAACAGCGACTGGCGGCACATCCATGATTTCTGCGAAGCTGAGCGTATTCCCTGCCTTTTCCCCATTACCGATTTTCCGGTTGTCTCCGAAACAGGGTGGTACACGTATTATTTCAACAAAGGTTTTGCCCAGGAGGGTGAAGCGGTTGCTCGCTACCTCAATCGCCTGGAAACACTCTCCGCTAAAACCCCCATCCTCCAGATAGTTCAGGATTCCCCGGTAGGCAGGGCACTGGCGGCCGGATTTCAAAAGAGTTGGAATGAATTGGAGCGGAAGAATGTGACCACACTCTCTCTGACTGCAAGCCAGCTTGGCGACCAATCCGCATTGAATAAAATTCTTAAAAAATATAAACCCGGTGTTCTTCTGCTCTGGAGCGATGAAAAGGTGCTGCCGAATCTGCCGAAAATGATTTCCCAGCTTCCAAAAACCGGGATAGTTTTCGTCTCCTCCGGATTCCTCGGAAATAAAACGGCGTTGGTTCCTGAAACAGTACGCAACAGGGTGTACATCACTTACCCCTATCGCCTGAAACCTTTTGTCGGCTCAAAGGATGGGGGTTATGACGCTAAGGTGCCTATTCTGACGGGTGCTAAAGATTTTGGTGATCGCAGGATTACCTCGAAGATCACCACTATGATGAAGCAGACGGTTCTGCAAGGATTGAATCGAATCTATGATGACCTGTATCGTGATCATCTGCTTGATATCATGAGCATGCAGATGGATTTGACAGTTCGCGATTATGAACGGCTCAGTTTCGGCCCAGGGCAACGCTATACATCAAAGGGGTGCTACATCATCCAGCTCGGTCCGGGTACGGATCCTGCTTTGCTGCCTCAAAGTGAATGGGTCATAAATTAATCCGATTAGAACTGATCTCCCGCCAGGTTAGTAACCCCTCCACCCAGCGGGGGGAGGTTGGGAGGGGGGATCGGTTGACTTTGCTGCATTCTTCCCCCTCCCTGTCCCTCCCCCGCTGGGGGAGGGGACTCGTTAAAGGTGAGTTGCGGTAGATTGATTCTACTTAGATAAATTAATGACATCATAAAAATGGCTGAGCTGCCTTTGTCGTATTTTTACGGATTTGATCAAATGGACTGGTTTTATTGAATTTATTGGCCAAGATTTATTCAAAATATAGTTTGGTAGAATTCAAGAGAAATCATTGTTTTGGTATAATAAAAAGTCTTTACTTGAAGGTTAGAAATATGATATTTCTTGACCAAAGAGATTAAGTGGAGTTCTAATGTCCTGTGTGATATTTTGAAATTTAACATTGTTTTAAATGAGCGGAACATTCTGTAATATGAGTTTAGTAATATCGTTGCCCGGCGGGGGAAATGTAACAAAACGGTATTAAGAAGATCATCGACAAATCCCGGATGATACTTGAACAATTACTGTAACTGCTCCAGCACGCAGTTGGTACTCAACTCAGAAGGACCTATGCTGGTGGGATCTTCATACTAATAACGGTTTTTCGGCGATTGTTCCGAAAAAGAAAGGAGAACAATGTGATGAACAGGAAGCTAAGTATAATCGGAATGGTTGTAATGATGGCAGCACTGCAGTCGCTGACTTCAGGTTTAGCCTTTGCAAAAGAAAAGGGTCCTATGACTCCGGAACTGGCCGCGAAGAAAGAAAATCACCGTAAGCAGGAAGAACAGAGAATAACGCCTGAGAAACGCAAGGCTGCAGTAGAGGCTCTGAAAGCTGAAAGAATCAAGATTTATAAGGCAAAACAGGAGAAAGAAAAAGGGCATCACCAGAAACCAGTCACCACTGACAATAAATAGCCGGTATTCCGCAATAGAGGAGGTTGTATGAATGACAGAAAAATAAATAATGTGTATCAATTCTGGGCGATGCTTGCATTGCTGTTCATCACCAGCATACCGAGTCTTGCCGGCGCGGGAACGGCCCTGCCGATACCTACCGGGCCTCTTAACGCTAACGGCCAACCGGCCACTCCCGACTACTACACGACGGCCAACTGGGCAAACAGTCCTCCGTTGGCAAAATTTGTCGATACGTTGCCACGGTTTGGTGTTGCAAACAACCTGGGCAAACATCTCTCGGTCGGAAAGCCCGACACACTCACCTATCCCGGTTCAGATTATTATGAAATCGAACTGGTAGAATTCAGACAGCAGATGCACACCGATCTGCCTGTAGCAGGTACATTACTGCGCGGCTATGTTCAGGTAAATAATGGAACAAATGTCAAACCCGGCACATTACCTAGCCAAGGGATTTGTGGCACCATTAGTACCACGGACGCCTGCGCCAATACGGTGGCCCCCGATCCGGTCCTTTATCTCGGACCTACTCTCATTTCCGAAAGAGACCGTCCGGTACGTATTAAATTCACCAACAGACTACCTGTAGGCCCAGCCGGCGATCTCTTCATCCCGGTTGACACATCAGTCATGGGTGCAGGCACCGGTCCGGCCTCTCTCAGCGGAGGTCGTGGACAGGGCGTCCCGTGCGACAATACGGTAAATGGCAATACCTGTGCCAGCTATACCCAAAACCGTGCTGACCTTCATCTGCATGGTGGTCGTACACCATGGATCAGTGACGGAACACCGCATCAGTGGATAACTCCCGTTGAAGAGATCACCCCCTTTACCAAAGGAGTTAGTCTTCAGAACGTTCCTGATATGCCCGATCCGGGCGATGGTTCAACAACCTACTACTACACCAACCAGCAAAGCGCACGGTTGATGTTCTATCATGACCATGCTTTCGGTATCACACGCCTTAATGTGTATGCCGGTGAGGCCGCAGGCTATGTGATCACAGACCCGCATGAGCAGGATCTTGTTGCACGTAATTTGATCCCGGCTGACCAGATTCCACTTATTATTCAGGATAAGACGTATGTAGATGCTACACTAACGGATAAAATAACGGTTGAGTCTGATTTGGCTAATCCTGGAACTTTCATAAGTACTAATGGAATCATTAATAAAACAACTGTAAATGGACCGCACATCCGTCATAGCGACCCGCTCTGGAACTGGGGCAGCGGCGATCTGATCGGAGGAGTTCGTGCGCCGGTAACGGGCGACCTCTGGATGCCACATGTCTATATGCCGGCCCAGACGCTTGCCGCAGGCTTCGGCGGGGTTAATCCGTTCGGTCGCTGGATGTATGGCCCCTGGTTTTACCCTGCTACTGCTGTTGAAAAAGGTCCGGTTCCCAACCCGTATTACGATGCGGATTGCAGCAGTCCGTTCCAGGCTGTATATGCTAACTGCACAACACCTGGCCAGCCGACCATGATCCCTGGCACTCCTAATACTTCCATGGGGATGGAAGCATTCCAGGATAGTGTCGTGGTCAATGGCACCGCATTCCCGACACTGACGGTTGATCCGCGGGCATATCGTTTCCGCGTACTGAATGCCGCCAGTGATCGTTTCCAGAACTTGTCGTTCTATGTAGCTGATAGTACCGACGGCACCGTTCTAGGCACTGTAAGTAACATCAGTCCAGATCCGCGGCTTAATCCCGGCGGTCAGTATATTAACGGTCGTTCCAACAAGACCGAAGTTAAAATGGTTCCGGCATCACCGGCACTTGCCGCGGCAAACAATTGGCCGGCACTCTGGCCGGTCGATGGCCGTGACGGCGGCGTGCCTGATCCCGGTCTCTGTACCGGTTCAGAAGCAGCAGGTACATTGTTATGCCCCAACCTCGGACCAAACTTCCTGCAAATCGGTACCGAAGGCGGCTTCCTGCCTGCCTCGGTAACCATTAAACCGCAACCGGTTACATACATTACAGATCCAACCGCTTTCTGGGTCGGGATTGTCGACAGAACCGGTCTGGCGCTTGGACCGGCCGAACGTGCCGACGTAATCGTAGATTTTAGTGCCTATGCAGGTCAAACACTGATTCTGTATAATGATGCTCCAGCTGCATGGCCAGCACGGGTAGCCGGGTATGATTACTTCACCGGAGCACCGGATATGCGTGATTCCGGCGGGTATGGAGCAGGCGGTGTGTATGACCAGGCAACCGGAGCATGGATTACCGATCCAACTAATTCAGCTAATATACCTCATGGTATTCTTCCCGGATACGCTCCAAACACACGTACAGTCATGCAGGTTATTGTAAGTAATGCTAGTGCGGTGCCATTCGTCCAGACTCCTCTGTTGAATGAATTTACCGCTGCAGCTCCCCAAGTTGGTGGAGTTGGAGGCATTGTAAGTACTACAGGTTATGTTAACGATCCTCCCAAGACTCTTTTTGAGAGAGCACAGGAGCCAATCATCGTCGGTCAGGCCGCATACAAAGATGCCTATCCCGCATCCTACTTCCCGACTAACTATCCGTGGGAAGGTATCAATCAGATCAATGAGCAATTCCTTAACTTCGTGACACTTGCCGGCGAACCGTTAAGCCTCCAGACGGAACCCAAGGGTATCCATGATGAAATGGGTGCTTCTTTTGATCCGGTCTATGGTCGCATGAGCGGTAACCTGGCTATGCAGCTGCCAAATCCGACTACGCTTAATGCACTGCTGATTCTGTACGGTTTTTCTGATCTGCCGACAGAGACCATTAAAAACTCAACCTCATTGAATGTTGAAGTAATTCAAGGCACAGTAGGCACCTATCCTTGGGCTTTGGCGCCAACAGACGGTACCCAGATCTGGAAGATTTCGCACAACGGCGTAGATACGCACCCGATCCACTTCCACATTTTTGATGTGCAGTTGATCAACCGCGTCGGTTGGGACGGCCAGACCATGGGTCCGGAGCCAAACGAACTGGGCTGGAAAGATACTGTTAAGATCAGCCCGCTGATGGACACCATCGTTGCCGTACGGCCAAGAGCTCCTGCCCTGCCATTTGGCATAGCCAACAGCTTGCGACCACTTAACCCCTCAATACCTATCGATTCTCCGATGGGCTTCAACAGCGTTGACTGGCAGACCGGTCAGGCGCGACGTCCGGCAGTAACCAACATCCTTTATGATTTCGGTTGGGAGTATGTATGGCACTGCCACATCCTCAGCCACGAAGAGATGGATATGATGCGTCCGATCGTGCTGAATGTTGTTAATACTGTTCCTGGGGCTCTTGTTCAGACTACAAGCCCATCGTTTACAGGTTCAAGTATAACAGTATCCTGGATTGATCCGACTCCTGCGGTGTCAGCACTTGGCAATATATCGAATGAGATCGGCTTCAAAATTGAACGCTGTGCTCCTGCTGTCGAAGGTGGAGATTGTACTTTCACTTTGCTTGCTACCGCGATTGCTAATTCAACAACGTATCTTGATACTACAGCAACCAACAGCCCGTTCTATAACTACCGGGTAACTGCCTTCAATGCAGCGGGTGCTTCTGTGTCCAATATTGTAAAAACAAAAACGTCTGATAATATTGCAGGCGTCTGTGGCGCAAGTAACGGCGGTGTCTTCATTATCGCTCCAACAGCCAATCTCTGCTCCGCCGGGTTACAGACTGTTGTAACCGGAACTGGTCCGTGGAGTTGGAGTTGCACCCCAATTAACTCCGGAGCAACGGCAACATGCTCTGCCAATCTCCAGCAGTATGTGTTGTCATTCAATGCGGGAGCAAACGGCACACTTACTGGCGCAGTAATCCAGTCGGTATTCCACGGAGCAAATGCGACGCCGGTTACCGCTGTGCCGAACACAGGTTATCAGTTTGTAAGCTGGACAAATTCGGCCAATGCGATTGCAGGCCTGTTGCCGACATTTACCGCATTGAATGTATTGGCCAATGAATTCTACACGGCTAATTTCTATATACCGAAAGATTTCAACAATGATGGGAATGTTGATATTCTGTGGACTAACACAACCAACAATACCAGCAGAGTATGGTTTATGAACAATCTGACCAAGCTTGCTGAAACTGCACTTCCTGCAGCTCCAGGTGCTGGCTTCTCCATCGTTGCTACAGGTGATTTTAACAACGATGGACATTCAGACATTCTCTACCGGAATCCCACTACCGGGCAAAACATTCTGTATTACATGAATGGGGTAAATAAGTTATCACAAGTGTCCCTCCCGTCCATTACAAATAGCGCCGCTACCAACTGGATTATCGTTGGGACTGGAGATTTTGATGGTGATGGCAAAACTGATATTCTCTGGAGAAACACTATAAGTGGTCAGCAAAATGTATGGTATATGGATGGTAATATTAGAAAAAGCTTCGCCTTCCTGCCAGCAATACTAGCAAACAGTGCTTCAACTAACTGGATTATTGTTGGAGTTGCTGATTTTAATGGTGATGGCAAACCAGACATTCTCTGGAGAAACACCATGAGTGGTCAGCAAAATGTTTGGTATATGGATGGTATAAACAGAACAAGCTTTGCCTTCCTGCCAGCAACACTAATAAATAGTGCATCAACCAACTGGATTATTGTTGGAATTGCTGATTTCAACCGTGATGGCAAACCAGATATTCTCTGGAGAAATACCATGAGTGGTCAGCAAAACATCTGGTACATGGATGGTATTAACAGAACAAGCTTTGCCTTCTTGCCAACAACACAAGTAGGAGCTAATTGGCAAATCGTTGGAAAGTAGTTGCATATTTTATAGAACGTGTCAGTTCTATGAACATATGACGTTATGATTTCAGGAGAGGCTCTGGTTTTTAATCAGAGCCTCTTTTGTTTTTCATCCTGTATAATTTCCTTAGGCGGGGTTCTCCCACGTATTTGCACTCCAAGAGTATTTCTGTTAATATTTTTAAAACGAAATAGTAAAGAAGGAATAAATTTGAGTGCAATTTTCGGAATAATGAATTCAGATGGTAATCACACAACAAAATGTGATTTAGTACAAATGGATGCTGCGCTCGCGCAGCACGGACCTGATGACGGAGGAATATGGTGTAATGACTCTGTAGGCCTTGGTCAACGTTTAATGTGCTTTACTCCGGAAGACCACTTCGAGCAACAGCCATTAATCAGCCAAGATGGGCTGCGAGTATTGGTGACAGATGCCCGTATTGATAACAGACAGGAACTAACGGTGCAGTTTGCACTTTCTCCTTCAGAAACAATGGAGATGCCAGACTCTGCATTCATTATGCTCGCCTACGAAAAGTGGGGGCTGGATTGCCCAAGCCACCTTATCGGAACTTTTGCTTTCGCACTGTGGGACAAACGCGAAAAGCACCTGTTATTAGTACGCTCCCCACTTTCAGATCGACATATTTACTATCATAGCACATCAACATCATTTACTTTTTCAACTGTACCCAAAGGTCTTTTTGTTTTGGAGCGGATACCATGTGAGCTTAATCAGCAAGCTTTTGCAGATTATCTCGTTCTTGCCCCTGAGGACCCAGGTTCGTCTTTTTATCGCGATGTATTTCGAGTGCAGATGGGATCTAGCCTTGTTGTCGGAAAAAATGGAATAAAGCACCATCTATTTTGGAAACCTGATTACCAAAGAGAACTCAAATTAAACAATGACAACGACTACGTTGAGGCATTTACCGAATTGTTCGAGCGAGTAATTGCTGACCATCTCCGTAGTATCACCCCTGTTGGCGTTATGATGAGTGGTGGACTTGACTCTTCATCTGTTGCTGCAGTTGCAGCTTCACAACTTAAGCTTCGCAACCAACGCCTAACTACATTTACTGAAATCCCGAGGAAAGGTTTTTTTGATGACACTATTGCCAAAGGCCGCTATGCGGATGAAACCCCGCTTGTTCAGAAAATGGCAGACGCCTATGACAACATTGATGTAAATCTAGTTCAAACTGACGGAATCTTTTTTCTAAATAATGTAACTCAACTTTTTGATGCCGCAGGTGTACCCTTTTATGCTGCACCCAACAAGGTGTGGATTGATGCGATCCACGCAGAGGCACAACAGCAGAATGTTAAAGTCCTTCTTACTGGAGGTTCTGGCAATATGACCATCAGTTGGAATGGCAGTGGACTAGTACAAGGGTTACTGAAGTCGGGAAGATTGTTTCAGGCATGGCATGAAACAAATAATACAGAGCAATCAATGTCTGGTGTAGCGCATCTCCGGGCTTTCATTTCTCGTGGTTTACTGCCGATGTTGCCATCCCCAGTATTGAATGTGATTATGGATATCAGGCATAAGAAATTTAATCTGATAACTAACAATGAGCCATGGAATTTCTACTCTTCCATCAATCAGACGTTTGCAAAATCTCAACGGGTAATAGCACGCAGCAAGTCAAAAGGATTCGATTTTTCGCTTCGAAGTAATCATAATACGAAGATTACCCGCTATAGCTATTTTAAAATGGCAGACATACATAAAAGTGTAACTATGGGTTATAAAGCCCTCTATGGTGTTGAATCACGAGATCCAACCATGGATGTCCGCATATTTGATTTCTGCCTTTCTGTACCAGAAGACCAGTACTGTCGACGCGGAAAAGATCGCTGGCTAATTCGCCGTGCCCTGAGTAACAGATTACCAAAAGAAATCGTTAATAATACTCAACGAGGACTTCAGGCCGCTGATTGGCTGGAACGCCTTAACTTGGCACACAACATTATCGATGAAGAACTCAATCTGTGGAAAAGTAACTCGCTTCCAAGGACAATCCTGGATATTGGCAAACTTAGAAATATCTTTAATAGAATCTGCTCTTCTAATTATACACCCGGAGTCAATGACTACTATCAAAGCTTTTTGTTACAGAATGGACTGATGAATGGTAGATTTTTGCGTTGGTTAGAAGCTGCAAAGTCATAACTTTTCGGTGCTTGCTCGTGTACACTGAATAATAAATAAAACTGACATGTTGAAATAGACATAATCGTTCTTCATCTTCTCATAATATGGTCCAATAATTACTCATACAGAGATAAACAATGACGAGATTATTTTATTATCCCTATAAATTTAGTTGTTTATCAAATAGGCAACGCCTGCTTCTTTGCGAAGCGTTTTTCACATTAGTGTTTGCCAAAATAGCCATCAACTTGCTGCCATTTAAGCGCCTTTTAAAACATCTGGATCGCACTACTATTAAGAATGAATGCCATGGCAGAGAACGAGAGCTTCAGTGCAAAAATGTTGTTTGGGCAGTTAATTGTATAGCCAACAGACTACCGCTAATTTTTGTTTGCTTTCCTCGTGGAATCTCAGTATACTTCATGCTGTATCGAAGAGGAATTTTAACTACCTTTTTTTATGGAGTATCTAATCGGGAAACGGATAAATATTCTTCACATGTTTGGGTAATGAATGGTAAAAGTGGACTAATTGGTTTTGAAATTGCTCATAATTATGTAGTTCTGTTTACTAGACCATCACATGCTTCGCGTTATAATCAATTAGCATCACACCATAAAGGAGGATTTTACAATGGGAAATGACCAAGAAAAAGTAGTAACAACTCGCACCGAGTGGGAACAACCCAAGCTGAACAAACTGTCCTTGAAAGATGCCCTAGCCAATACGGCAAGTGGCGGTGACGCGTATAGCCTGGCCTCTTAATAAAGATAATTCTGAAACTGAGACTTAAGGGTTCATTTTAACAAAATGAGCCCTTTTTTTTACCCCATTAAATACGTTTTTATCTCCAAGACTATTATGCCGCATTTTATGTATAGGGCCTTTGGCCTTACAATTGCTTCAGACTTCCATTGCCAAGGACTCCCATCCTCATCAGAAACGATGAGTGATGTGACATTAGAAGTAGGCACTATACCAGATTTTTATCTTGGTTTCAAAAACTATACAGTGGCGCCAGGCATTGTGTTCCATGCTTCTCCTGAAATGTTATTACTCTGTATTGATAAGGTTGCCCGGTATTTTGTCAGTAACGGCAATAAGATTATAGTGGAGCCAAACCATAATGCTGACGCTGACCTCGTCTGTCTCTATTTGTATGGTTCAGCTTTTGGCGCACTTCTGTTTCAGCGCGGCGTTCTCCCTTTGCACGGCAGTTCTATAGTTACACCAAAAGGGGCCGTGCTCTTTGTCGGCCATTCTGGATTTGGCAAATCAACTATGGCGGGCGTTTTTCATAAACGTGGCTATCAAATACTTTCTGATGATGTTTCAGCCGTAACTTCAATAGATGACATCCCTCATATTTTTCCCTCATATCCCAGAATTTTACTTTGGGAAGACTCCATTGCGCACATCGGCATGGACAGCACTGGCCTTAAACAAGCTCATGCTCGAGAAAATAAGTTTCAGGTTCCGGTAAGCAATTCCTTTGCAGAAGAACCGTCGTCGCTCCATGCCATTTACGTTATAAATCCCTTGGCTGATGTTGCCATTGAAATAACACCCCTTGACGGTTTTGCTAAGATACACTCACTTACAGAGCACACATATCGTGGACAGTTTCTGGAAGGTATGAAGTTGACCTCCCGGCATTTCAGTCAGATCAGTGCTGTTGCTGCTCATGCCCATATGTTCCGTGTTGATAGGCCAATTGATGCAGTTCGTATTGAAGAAGTTGCCGATTGCATTGAAAATAATTTTACAAATTTGATAAACGGGGATTGATAATGACAAACACGGCTTCAATAACACTATCTACTTATGTTAAAAAGCATGATGGCATCTTGGTTCAGAAGTTGGATGAAGACGTAGTAATGGCCAATATCGATAATGGTCATTACTACGGCGTAGATAAAACCAGCAAAAGAATCTGGGAATTGCTGGAAATGCCGACAACCTGCCAAGCGGTATGTGATGAGTTATCCGTTGAATATGAAGTCGAGCGTGCTACCTGCGAGCGCGAAGTACTTACGTTTATACAGGAGTTGGTTGACGAAGGTCTAATCGAAACCGCCTGAAAGGAAACTCAATGAATGACAGCGAATTGATTACGTTTCATCGTAAACTGCTGAATGCACCCAAGCGAATGCTGCAGTATCAGAAAGCTATACATGACACCGTCAAAGCGGGTGACGTTGTTCTTGATCTCGGCTGCGGCAGCGGGATTTTAGGGTTGTTTGCCTGCCAGGCAGGTGCTTCAAAGGTGTATGCCGTGGAACAAAGTGCCGCTATTACTCTGGCAAAAGAGCTGGCAAAGGCAAATGGCTATTCTGACAGGATTGTCTACCTGAATCAGAACATCAAGGACGTTCAGCTTGACGAAAAGGTTGACGTTATAGTTTCCGAACTTATTTCCAAAGCAGTTCTTGGACAGCGGATGTCAGAAGCTATTGGCTGGAGTCGTGATAATCTGCTAAAAACCGAGGGTAGAATTCTGCCAAAACATGTGGATCTACTCGTTGCACCAATTGAACATGCAAAACTGTACCAGAAGACTACACTACCACCTTTAGCAGAATATAATCTCGATTTTTCGCCAATCTCAAAGCGCTCATACAGCACACCCATCTCCTGCCACACGCCAACAGATGCCTTACTATCTGCTGGCCAAATTGCTTATCACTACAATGCATATACTGCTGGCATAAATGATTACTTCACTTCGCATCTCGTGTATTCAGTAGATAAGCCCGGAACTCTTCATGGATTTACCTTGTGGTTTTCGTCTATACTTTCTGATGATCACATACTTGCGAACACACCTCCCGGAATACCTGCTTGGGACAATTTAGTACTTCCGCTTTCAGAACCTATAACGGTTGAGCGAGGGGACACCATTGAATTGGCATTAACTGGGAGGGATGATTCAGAGATGCCTTCAATGTGGGCGTGGAATACTAAAGTTAATCATGGCAGTGATCTTATGTCGGAACAAAAACAATCTACTTTCTTTGCAAAACTTTCCATTTAGCAATAGAGAGAACTCTGTTCACTGATATTCAATAGATACATCTGGGAAAACCTATGGGGTCAGGTTTGACTTTCTGCTATTTTTTACGAGTTCTATGTTTACGTCCGCTTACTCACTAAAGGAACCTATGGGGTCAGGTTTGACTTTCTGCTATTTTTTACGAGTTCTATATTTACGTCCGCTTACTCACTATGGGGAATATCCTGTAGAAATCCGACACAACCGGTGATATAGTCATGTTATGAAACCG
>VFJM01000226.1 GCA_009886055.1 Geobacter sp.
CGTTGAACTGGTTGCCAGGAGGGGCAAACCGGTCGAGTTTGCCCGGGCCATAACCGGTGATGAGGCACTTCAGGGTGATGATATCCAGGTTGAGAAGCTTGAAGTCCTCTTTGCGTCGCCCTGATAAACAGGATACTGCGTTAACGGAGTCATTTTCTGCCGTAAAAGTGCTGAAAACGACTTCTTACTTACTAAAAATTCAAATTACGAGAGATTTCATATTTCATATATTTTAGTTAAACGGAGAAAATCATCATGGGAGCAGAACTGGTTATTAATGCCGCTTCCCACGAAACCCGCATCGCGCTGATCGAGAACGGCACCATAGCCGAGCTTTATATCGAACGGAGCCGCGAAAAGGGAATTGTGGGCAATATTTACAAAGGGCGTGTCATCCGGGTTCTGCCCGGAATGCAGGCCGCTTTTGTGGATATCGGTCTGGAGAAGGCCGCTTTCCTGTATGTGGCTGATGTGTTCGATGCTATCGAGGAGTATGAGTCGCTGCTGTATGCCGGTAGCAAAAAGGACGACGAGCCGTCGGAGGAGCAGGATGGCAATGACCGCCCCGAATTCCGCCCGCTCCATCCGATTGAGGATCTCCTGCAGGAGGGGCAGGAGCTGCTGGTGCAGATATCAAAGGAGCCGCTCGGCACCAAGGGGGCCCGGATAACCTCCCATATTTCCCTGCCGGGTCGTCATCTGGTCTATATGCCGACGGTGGACCATATCGGGATTTCACGGCGCATAGAGGACGAGTTTGAGCGGGAACGCCTGCGGGAGATCGTTGGACGACTCAAAAAACCGGGCTCAGGGTACATCGTCAGAACCGTTTCGGAAGGAAAGAGCGAAGAAGACCTGATCGCCGACATGCAGTATCTGACTACCTTGTGGGATGAAATATCAAAACGGCAGGCGAAGGCAGCGGTTCCGTCATTGCTGCATTCCGATCTGGATGTCGTCCAGAAGGTGGTTCGGGACATCGTTACCGAGCAGGTTGATAAAATCGTTGTTGACTCACAGGTTGATTATGACCGGATTGTGAACTTTATTTCGACCTTTGCGTCAAAAATGAAATATACGATCGAGCTGTATGAAGAAGAAGAGCCGATCTTTGATCATTACGGGCTTGAAGTTGAAATCAGCAGGGCACTGGGGAGGAAGGTCTGGCTCAAGTCTGGGGGCTATATCATTATCGAACAGACCGAAGCCTTGAGTGCTGTTGACGTTAATACCGGCCGTTTTGTGGGCAAACACAATCTGGAAGATACAATCCTGAAGACCAATCTGGAGGCGGTCAAGGAGATCGCGTACCAGTTGCGGTTACGGAATATCGGCGGGATCATCATTATTGACTTTATCGACATGGAAAAAGAGGTTAACCGTGAAAAGGTCTATGGGGCGCTTGAAGAGGCTCTGAAAGCGGATAAGTCGAAGACAAACATTCTGAAAATTTCCGAGCTCGGCCTGGTTGAGATGACCAGAAAACGGGTGCGCGAGAATATCAGCCGCATGATGTGTGAACCATGCAGCTACTGTGAAGGGCGCGGTTACATCAAGTCAAAAATAACGGTTTGCCATGAGATATTCCGCGAATTGCGCCGGGAAATGCTTGATGTCCGGGGCACCAAAGCGACGGTGACCGTTCATCCACAGGTTGCCGACCTCCTCTATGATGAAGAGAGGCGCGGGCTTGAAGAGCTGGAAAAGAAATTCAAAAAAAGGATCACGGTGCGGGCAAAGCCGGGGTTCCACCAGGAACAGTTTGAAATTACGATCAACTAGATATCTTGGTAAACAGAACGAGGCGGGGAAGATAATCCCCGCCTCGTTCTGTTTGATGAGCAATATACAGCTTTATGCTGCTTTCCTGCCCAGTTCGTCCTGCTCATAGTGAGCAGAAAAATATTCCATAGCCTCCCGCATGATGTCTGAAACACTCTTGTGAGTCGTTTTCATCAGGTTTTCCAGGTGATCGCGTTCTTCATCGCTCACCCTCATCGAAATAACATTGTAGCGTGGATTTTCTCTCATTCTTCCCATTGTAGTACTCCTTCCTGTTTTATTATGGTTTGCTTCAAGTCCCTTTTGACGAATATGACGTATACACTAGCTAATATCATGCCAAATACAAGTATCAGTTATTATGCCAACGATAACAGACAGATGCAGGACGATGTATCCAGAGTATGTTTTTGTTAGCAAAATAGTGTGTCAATGATGGCACATTGGTGGCCAAAAGTATACACTATTTTGAAACAGGCTGGGTGTCTGTGCCGCTGAGGTGTTCAGAGCGATAATGGATGGGTTGTCAGGGAATTGATTTTGAGCGACGGACAACTTCAATGCCATGTTTTTCGAGCAGGCGGTAAAAGGTTCGACGGGGGAGATTCGCAAGGCGGGCCGCTTTGGCGACGTTCCCATCGGTCTCTTCGAGATAGCGCACGATAATGTTCTTCTCGGTGCGGACGACCTGCCGTTCGCGTTCGGCCTTGAATGAGACCCGGCGACGATTGACATCAATGTCGAGGCAGGATTCGTAGGTATCGGTAAAGATGGTGGGCAGATTTTCCAGCCGGATGATGCCATCTTTGACCAGAACGGCAGAGCGTTCGATGACATTCTGCATCTCGCGGATATTCCCGGGCCAGGGATAGTGCTGCATTGCCTTGACGGCCCGGTCTTCGATTTTGGCGATGTTTTTGTTGAGCTTTTTCCGGGCCTTGACAAGAAAATGCCGGGCCAGTTCCGGCACAGATTCAGCGCGCTTCCTGAGCGGAGGGAGCTCAATGAAGAACACATTCAGACGATAATACAGATCCTCTCGAAACCACCCCTCCCGCACGCCAAGCTCAAGATCCTTGTTGGTAGCGGCAATCAAGCGCACATCCACCTTTTTGGCTGAAACGCTGCCTACGGGGCGCACCTCACCCAGGTCCAGTATGCGCAGCAGTTCGGCCTGCAGTTTTGGAGTAATATCGCCGATTTCGTCCAGAAAAATGGTTCCGCCGTTGGCCGCCTCAAACAGCCCTTTTTTGTCAGCAATCGCTCCGGTAAACGAGCCCTTTTTGTGGCCGAACAGTTCACTTTCAAGCAGTGAATCGGTAAGTGTAGTACAGTTCACCGTCATGAGCGGTTTATCGTTTCGTTGACTTTGGCGGTGGATGGCACGTGCGGTCAGTTCCTTGCCGGTGCCGGTCTCACCTCTGATGAGCACGGTTATCGGTGTGGGAGCAACCTTGCGGATCAGTTCCATCACTTCTCTGATTCCGGGGTCGCTGCCGACAATCAAGTCATCTCCCGCCTGCCGGTCCAACTCCCGCTGTACCAGTTCATACTTCTGCATCAGATGCCCGCGCTCCTCCTCAATCATCTGCATGTTGCGGGGAAGGCACATTTCAATATCGGCAAGTCCCTGAAATACCGCCACTGCGTGTTCGCGACACGTGTTGTATCCGCAGGCGCGGCAATTAAGCTCGTCTCCTTGCGTGAATTTGTTTGTGGAGTAAAGGATGCGCTTGATGTCGTCCTTGCCGGGCGTTGCCAGTTTCAGTGATTTGTTTGAGTAGGCGCGGGCAAGATCGGGGAGAAGCGTAGTAGAACGATAGTGAACCGCAGTGTCATAGTGGGGTTTGGAGCTGTTGTGGCATACAATCAATTTACGTTTGAAAAAATGGTTGAGCTCCTTATCGCGGGTCGGGCCATCGACGCAGCCGCCGTCACAGAAACGGAGATCGACAAACGCCGGCGAAATCCGTCCCGCAGCCAGATCGCGAATAATGCCGATGGTGTGCGCCTCACCTTCGGCGCTAATGGTATCATTGTCCTGGACATCGGTCTGGATATCAAAAACCTTCAGCGAGCCGCCGGTAAGCGAAAAAAGACGCCCAGCGCCCGGATCAACGCCGTCGAACGGCATTTCAGCGAGACTGGCCGGGGTGATGCCCCTGTTTTTGAAAAGTTTGTCGAGCTCCTGATAGGTCAAAACCACGTCGATTGCACCTGATGCCTCTGACTGCTTCTCGAATTTAGCCGCAACACAGGTGCTGACATAGACTACCCGGGTTTCTTCGCCGAGGATGCTTTTGATGAAGCGCCCCATGGCAATCATCGGCGAGACGACCGGAATGACGTTAGGTACCAGTTCGGGGTAGTGACGCTCAATTAGATCGACTACGGCGGGGCAGTGTGATGAAATCAGCGGTTGTTCAGAGGAGTGGAGCGCGTCGCGGTAACTGCCGGCAATCATGCGTGCACCGTATGCACCCTCGTGAACCTCGCAGAAGCCAAGGCTTTTTAAGGCTGCTACCAGCTGGCCGGGAAGCAGCGTGTGAAAAAAAGCAGGAAACGAACAGCCGAGCACCGCAACGACCGGGGAGCCGGACGCCAGCATCTCCTGCGTTCTGGCCATGCGGTCAACGACCACCTTCGCGTTCTGCGGACAGCTCAGACAATTGCCGCAGCCGATGCATCGGTCATACATGATCTGCGCATAGCCCCCGTCAACCTTGATGGCCTTGACCGGACAGCTGCGGACGCAGGAGTAGCAGCGGCGGCAGCGCTCTTTATACGTGACGATAGGTTCCATGATTCTCCGCTTTTGAAGTATTCAGTGAGTGGAGGGTACACGAAAATAAACATATGTGCAATAATTGGCACACTTGTTTATTGAGGGATGCATAGAGTGTGTTGTGTGAAGGATTAAAATGCGGCTGACAAACTTTCAACAATATGCTATTTTCCACACTAACAGGCGGATGAATGCCTCTAACCGAAACTAACCACCAAGGAGAAACCATGACAAAAGCAGAGTTTGTAGCAAAAGTAGCAGAGGAATTAGATGTCCCCAAAACCGTAGCAGCAGAAACGGTCGATGCGTTTCTGAAAGTGACAACGGATTTGCTTAAAGCTGGCGACAAAATCACCTTTCCCGGCTTCGGCACCTTCGACGTTGCGCAGCGAGCCGCCCGTAAAGGCCGCAACCCTCAGACAGGCGCAGAACTTACTATCGCTGCATCCAAGAGCGGCAAGTTTTCCGCAGGGAAGAACCTCAAAGGCCTGTAGTCTAAAA
>VFJM01000214.1 GCA_009886055.1 Geobacter sp.
AAAACGATCCGGATGCCTACTACCGGCGAAACGAGCGCTTTCATATGGCGATCTATGCGGCGAGTCACAACGGATTTCTGATCGAGGAGGCCGACGCCCTGCATCGGCGCTTGAGCGCCTATCGCCGGCTGCAGGTGCGGGTGCGGGACCGGATGCGCACCTCTTTTCTGGAGCATTCGGCCATTGTCGAAGCACTCATCGCCGGGGACGGGGATAAAGCCTCAGAAATGCTCAGAAATCACGTCATCGTGCAGGGAGAGCGTTTTGCCGACCTGATCGCTTCACTGTCAAGCTTCGGTATATCAGGCGAAACGGCATGAAGCGGGGCGACCAACGGGACTATCATACGGCGCTTTGAATTACAGCACACGATCCGGGAAATATATTTATCGCGCAATGAGGTACTATGCTTTTGTACGTGCTGTTCTACGCTCTGACCGGAGTTATGGCCGGGGCTTTTGCCGGTCTGTTCGGTGTCGGCGGCGGCCTGATAGTCGTGCCGATCCTGACCGCGCTTTTCACTGCGCAGCAGATGCCGGAAGCGCTCGTTCTTCACCTGGCGATCGGCACCTCGCTCGCTTCTATCATGTTCACCTCGCTCTCCAGCATGCGCGCACACCACAGGCGGGGAGCGGTAGAATGGGCCATTGTCCGGAAAATATCGTTGGGGATAGTGGCGGGCGCATTTCTTGGGTCCTGGCTGGCGGCACAGTTATCGACACGGTTCCTGAAGATTTTTTTTGTGGTTTTTCTTTTCTATGTCGCCGTACGGATGCTTTTGGACGTTAAACCGGCTCCCGGGAAACCGTACGGAGCTGCAGGTATCTTTGGCGCCGGATCTCTGATAGGAGCGGTTTCAAGTCTCGTGGGTATTGGCGGGGGGACCATGTCGGTGCCGTTTCTGCTGCGCTGCAATGTTTCAATGCACAATGCAATCGGTACGTCCGCCGCCATCGGCTTTCCGATCGCGCTCGCCGGTGCGGCGGGGTATGCGCTGCACGGCTCAAAAGCCAGCGGGTTGCCGGTTAACACCCTCGGTTTCATCTATCTTCCGGCCCTGCTCGTGGTTTCTCTTGCCAGCATCACAACTGCGCCGCTGGGTGCGAAACTCGCCCATAATTTGCCGGTAGTGATGCTCAAGAGGGTTTTTGCGGGGCTACTGGTCATAGTGGCAGTAAAGATGATAGCGGGGCTATTCTGATGGGTGCTCGATTGGATGCATAGTGAAGGTACGGGGGGGAATACATTCATGAAGACGGCACGAACAGTACGTATAGACGAATATGGCGGCCCCGAGAAGATGAGGGTTGCTACGGTCGAACTGCCACTTCCTGCGGTTGGCGAGGTACAACTCAGGCAAACGGCAATCGGATTCAACTTTATCGATGTGTACCAGCGCAGGGGGATTTACCCGCTCCCGCTCCCTACCGGTCTCGGCCATGAGGCCGCCGGAATTGTGGAGTCGGTCGGCCCCGGAGTGGATCAATTCCATCCCGGAGACCGGGTGGCGTACATGAATGCCGGAGTCGGCGCCTATGCCGACTATCGCAATGTGCCGGCGGACCGGCTCGTCGCCATTCCGGCCGGAGTATCCGATGAGCAGGCCGCGGCACTGCTGTTCAAAGGTATTACGGCACAGTATCTCCTGAAGAAAACCCATGCGGTCAAGTCCGGCGAGATCATTCTCGTTCATGCCGCAGCAGGTGGTGTCGGGCAGATTCTGTGCCAGTGGGCAAAGGGTCTCGGAGCTTTCGTTATCGGGACAGCAGGTTCGGAGGAAAAGTGCGCCATTGCCCGTGAAGCCGGGTGCGATATCGCCATAAACTATTCAGAGGGTAATTGGCCGGCGGCGGTTCTCGAAGCATCCGGGGGCAAAAAAGCTGACGTAGTGTACGATTCCGTCGGCAAGGATACCTTCCTCAAATCGCTCGACTGCACTGCTCCATTCGGGCTGGTTGTACTCTATGGAGCCGCCTCTGGTCCGGCTCCGGCGATCGAGCCGGATCTGCTCAACAAAAAAGGGTGCCTCTTTCTTACCCGCCCATCCGTATTCCCGCACAATTCTGACCCTGCTGTTTTTCGTGCGAACGCCGCGGACCTTTTCGATGCAATTTCATCCGGTCTGGTATCGGCGCACATCGGTGCCAGATTCACTCTTGACACCGTCGGTGCGGCCCATACCGCCGCTGAATCCAGAGCGACACAGGGTGCGATACTGATCATTCCTTAAGTATGACGTGGCTTTGACTGGCCGTGCTGATGGGTGGAAATCGGACTTTTCCGCTCTTACATACCTTACCGGCCCGGACTATTGGTATTGTGCCCATTGTGCTCTATCCATCCCGCCATCACAACAGGCTCTCACCGGTCATCTCCTTCGGCTGGGGAAGCCCCAGCATCTTCAGCATCGTCGGCGCAACATCGGCCAGGCGGCCACCCTCGCGCAGGGTAACACCCTTGCGGCTGTCATCCATCAGCACCAGCCAGACCGGGTTTATCGTATGGGCGGTAAACGGCTCGCCGTTTTCGTCCTGCAGCTGCTCGGCGTTGCCGTGGTCGGCGGTGATCAGCACCGCACCACCCATATCGCGCACCTTGGCGACAATCCGCCCCGCACAGGCATCCACCGTTTCCACCGCCTTGATCGCCGCCGCCTCGATGCCGGTGTGGCCGACCATGTCGCAGTTGGCGAAGTTGAGGATGATCACGTCGTACAGATCCTGCTCCAGCAGCTTCAGAAGCTTGTCCGTCACCTGATAGGCGCTCATCTCCGGCTTCTGGTCGTAGGTGGCGACCTCTTGCGGTGAGGGGATCAGGGCGCGATCCTCGCCCGGGAAAGGGACCTCCACCCCGCCGTTGAAGAAGAAGGTGACGTGGGCGTATTTCTCGGTTTCGGCGATGCGCAGCTGCTTCAGCCCCGCATTCGCCAGCACGCCGCCAAGAATGTTGGTCAGCTCCGTGGAGCCGAACGCGATCGGCAGGCCGAAGGTTGCGTCGTATTCGGTCAGACAGACATACCCCGCCAGCTTCGGCCGCTTCCGCCGCTCGAAGCCGTCAAAGCCGTCCAGAGCGATGGCACGGGTGATTTCGCGGGCCCGGTCGGAGCGGAAGTTAAAGAAGATGAAGCCGTCGCCGTCATCCAGCGTGGCGTCTGCGGCAACGACGACCGGCACGACAAATTCGTCATGCACCCCGGCGGCATAGCTCTCTGCAATCGCCTCTTTCGCTGAGGCAAAGGGTGCCCCCTCGCCGCAGACGATGGCGTTGTAGGCCTTCTCTACCCGGTCCCACCGGTTATCGCGGTCCATCGCGTAATAGCGCCCCATCACCGTCGCGATCGTTCCGACGCCGATCCGCGCTATTTCGGTTTCCAGCTGCGCCAGATACCCGGCGCCGCTCTGCGGGGGGGTGTCACGCCCATCCAGCAGGCAGTGCACGAAGACCTCCTGCAGTCCCTCCCGCTTGGCAAGCTCCAGCAGGGCGTAGAGGTGGCTGTTATGCGAATGAACACCGCCGTCAGAGAGGAGACCGGAGAGGTGCAGCCTCCCTCCGGACGCTTTGACCTTGGCGATGCAATCGAGCAGGACCGGGTTGGTGAAGAAGTCGCCGTCCAGAATCGATTTGGTGACGCGGGTCAGTTCCTGGTAGACCACCCGGCCGGCGCCGAGGTTCAGGTGCCCGACCTCGGAGTTCCCCATCTGCCCTTCCGGCAGACCGACCGCCATCCCGGAGGTGCGGATCTCGGCATGCGGGTATTCACTCAAGAATTTCGTCAGGTTGGGGGTTTTCGCCAGGGCAACGGCGTTGTGGGCGGGATTGGGGTTGATCCCCCAGCCGTCGAGAATCATCAGAAGGAGTGGTTTTTTCATTGGTACAACCTTTCGGATCAATGATGATACGGTTCTTTGTTTAATATCGTAAACGCCCGGTAGATCTGCTCCAGCAGGAAAGCCCGCACCATCTGATGGGTGAAGGTCATGCGGGACAACGCCAGCAGTGTGCCGCGGCGGCGGAACTCTTCGGAGAAGCCGTAGGCGCCGCCGATGGCAAAGATCAGCTCAGACACGCCGCTGTCTCGCTGTTTTCCGACAAAGGATGCCAGTCCGGGGGAGTCCATCTGTTCGCCCCGCTCATCCAGCAGGATGATGGTTGCACCGGGCGGGATCTGCTTCTCCAGTCGTTCGCATTCCCGGCGCCGCATATCCTCGGCGGCCGCCCCCTTCTCGTCGCGGATATCGATCAGCTCCAACGGGGAGTAGCGCCGGATGCGACCGGCGTATTCGTCGATCGCATCCTTGACCCACGGATCACGGCTTTTCCCGACCCAGAGCACCTTTATTTTCAAAAATCGGATTCCTTGCGCGACGCCTTGATTTCAGGCGGCAACTCCAGCTCGGGCGCCATGCCCCAAAGGCCGTCCAGATCGTAATAGCGACGGATCTGGTCGTGGAAGATATGCACCAGAACATCACCGTAATCCATGACGATCCATCTGCCGTCTTTGGCGCCCTCGATATCGTTTACCTTGCCGAACTTCTTCAATCCGGTGCGGATGTTGTCTGAAATTGCCTGGTTCTGTTTGTCCGAGGAACCGGAGATGATCACCATGTAATCGGCAATCGACGAGACCCGCGAGATGTCGCGCACACAGATGTCAAAGGCCTTTTTGTCATACGCCAGTTCGGCGCATTTAAGTGCACGTTCACTGGGGGTCAGGGTCGTCTTTTCGACGGTCTTTGTCTTTTTTACGGTCATGGGTGGTAGATCCTTTGCTGCGAGATATATGCTGCTACATCAGATGGTACGTACCTGGTGATATCGGTTCCGGCGGCGGCGAGCCGGCGGATTTCAGTCGAAGAGAGCTCCAGCGGGGAGCCCGTGACAAAACATATGGTGGTGCCGGACAGGTGCATCAGGCGGCCCGTTCCGCTCTCAATGGTGAACTCCCCTCTGACGGCATCCGGCAGGGCGTCAACCGGGTTGATAATCCGGCATCCGGGACGCTCGACGACGATCAGATTGCAGACGCGGAATATCTCCCGGTAGCGATGCCAGGTGCCGATCTCCAAAAACGAATCGCCGCCGATGATAAAAAACAGTTCGTCTTCCGGATACAATTCCCGGAAAATCCGGATCGTGTCGATTGAATATGACTTCCCCCCCCGCTCCGCCTCGACCGTTGACATCTCGAAACCCGGCCTGCCGGCGATGGCCATGCTGACCATTGTTGAGCGGCGTTTGAATGAAACGTCGCCCGCCACCGGTTTGTGCGGCGGATCGGCCGCCGGAATAAAAATAACCCTGTCGAGCAGGCAGGCGTCCTGCGCCTCCCCGGCAATCCGCAGGTGGGCATTGTGAACCGGATTAAAGCTCCCCCCCAGCAGGCCGATTCTCATGTCATCAGAACCCTGTTTTTTAACATGAGCATCTCAAATGCCGGTGAAGCCTTGTATGCCTGTTTCTGAAGCTCCAGCAGCAGTTCGCCCGGCTTGATCGCCATTTTTCCCTCGTATGCGCTCACCCCTACAGAATTTGCGGCTTCAGCAGTGTGCCCCTGATCGGTACGGTATAGACTCCCGGAGAGGTCATAAACTTGGCCAGCAGCATAAAAACCAGCTTCTGTTTTTCCAGAAACTCCGGCTTGGGCATGATTTGCAGGCTCAAGTTGAGAGGCGTCACAGCGGCATCACCCCCCGAGGGGAGGTCACCCGATAGCCGCATGTAAATGCCGTCCCCTTGGAGCGTAAAACTTTCCAGGCGGACTTTTCCTTCACGGACTTCTACCATCCCCTGTGTTTTTAAATTGGCTGCATCGGGAAGCGGAAAGGCGCCCAGCTTGACGCCCGAATATTCAAGCTGCTTTACCTCAAGCTTCAGGTCGCCGCTCAAACCCTTTGCGCCGCGCTGCAGCGTACCCTGGCTCCAGAGGGTGCCGCCCGCTTTCGCTCCGAGGACGCTCTTGAAAAAGGGTATGTCGGCAAGAGATATCCCGTCTGCAGCGAGATCAAGGGCCGCCTTGCCATTCAGAGCATATCTGATGTCCAGATGCCCCGTTCCGATCGTTGCCCCCCCGGAGAGGACGGCGCGGCCGGTAAGGAGAGGGAGGAGGAGCACCCGTATATTCAGCCACCGGCAACTCAGCAGCTGACCCTGCTCTGACGACAGCAGAGCGTTGTCCCATGCCAGACCGGGGAGAAGTGTCTTGTGAACCGCCGGAGAAAGCGTTAACCCCTGTCGTGACAGAGCCTGGGCAAGTACGGTCTCGATCCTCCCTGTCGGGAAAAACAGATAACAGAACAGCAGAAAAAGAACCAGGGTCGTGGCCAGAAGAGCGACTCTCCGTACCAGCAGCGCACCCTTCATCATTTTGCCTGAGCTGCTGCCGGCCTCAGCAGCGCCATAATCAGGCTCAGATCACAGCGGGACGGATCATCAAAACGAACGCGCAGATTACTTTTTTTAATGACGAGCGGAAGACTCCCTTTTTCGAGCCGGTACATCAAATTGACCGCTTCGTTGAGCGTCAAGCCTTCGATGCGGATATCGGCGGCATCCTCGGTGAAGCCGCTCCGTTCTTCACCCTTCAGAGGAACTATTTTTATGGATTTCCCTTTGATACCGATATCTTCGATGATCTTGGCCGGCGAATCGTCCGGCCGGAGCGAAGCGACGCGCCCGTTCAACTGATCGGATGACTGCCGGGCCGACTGAAAGAGCACCTTGAGCTGCAGCAGCTCTTTCAGCACCGATTCACGGGCGGAGCGTTTCATTTCAAGCGCCTGTACTCTGTCATTCAGCGCCGACCACCCAACCGCTGCAGCAAGCAGCACAATCAGGGCATAGCCGCTCCAGAGACGTGTTCGGCTATCAAGATCCTGCCACCTGTCGCGGATAATCTCCAGAGGTCTCATTACGTCCCCTCCTTGAGTGTTCCTGTCAGGGTGAAGGTAACCGTGCCATCCGGACGGCTCTTGACCTCGCCCAGTTCGGAAGAAGCCAGCAGAGGGGTAAGCGCGCCCTTAAACTCGTTGACCGCCTGGGCGGAACGGGCGTCTCCTTTTATCCGGAGGGTGCGCCCCTCAAGTTCGGCTTCGTACAGACCGTTAATGCTGCTCCCTTTTGCTTCGGCCAGTTTTTTGAGAAGATCGAGATATCCGCTTGAGCTTTCGACGCCGGTCAGTTTTCTGATCTCACCTTTGACTTCGGAAATTTCATCAACCGCCTTGGCCCGGGACGGGAAAATCTCGCGATAGATTGCAGCAATTGATTTGTTCAGGGACGAAATATCAGCTGCTGCGGTACGGTACTGGAGCCCCTTGCTGACGAACAGCAGCACGATAACGGTCGCCGTCAATATTCCGGTCAGAATCAGCTTTCTGCGCAACGAGGCATCCCCTGCGGTCCAGGCCAGTTCTCCCCGCCGGAAATCGGGGAGTGTGCCGGCATAGCTGGCGCGTGCCACAGCATAAAGCCCTGCCAACTGCTGGAAGGTTTCATCATTTTTGAACAGGTGCCCCAGTTCCGGCGGGACTTCCACCGCGTCTACCGGCAACGGCAGCGTATCCGCATCAGCAAGCCCGCGTACCCCGTCCCCGACCAGGAAGAGTTGCGGCGGGAGCGCTCTCCCGGAGAGCTCAACCGCCGACAGCGTGGCTGCTACCATCGGTGTGGTCACAGCGGAATTAAACGATCGGAAGTAGGTCAACCGCCCCCCCTCCAAAAGGCCCAGCGTGTTTCCGTCGCATACGGCACAGTCGGGGGGCACTCCCGGCAGATAGCCCAGGGCAAACGGGAGTGAACTGACGACCTGGGGTTCGATGCCGGCCTCTCGAAACTGGGCGATTGCCGCACTGATATCGCTCTTGCGAGCCCACAACGCGAGAAACTGCCCTTCTCCGGACGGCAGGACCCCCAGTGCAAGCTCTTCAACCGGCAGCGCAATGTCACCCTGCAAATGAGCCGGAAGAACCTCACGCACCTTGCGGAGATCGTTAAACGGAAGCGCAACGGACCGCTGCGCAAACAGTGCCGGCGGGAGGCAGAGTATAACACGCGGGGAACCGGTCATTTTTTCGGCTATGGACTGGAGAGCGACAGCCAGCGGGCGCTCTTCATCCAGCTCGATCATCGCTGCCCCGATCAGTTCCGTGGAACGCCTGGACACCCCGAAATGGGCGACGTTCAGCCGCGTTTCTTCAGCCTGCAGAATCAGATATTCCATGGTACGCCGTACCCTCACTTGCTGATGTATTTATCCATGGCTGTGTCAGTATTCCTGCCACGACAAAACTTCCCCGCTCAGCCGCACAACCGCCTCAACCGTCCGCGCGGAATCCTTCACTCTGGCTACGGAGATTATTCTGAAGAGATTGCCTTTGACGCTGATCCTGCCACCCAGACCCATAGCAATCGTTTCCATCCCCGGCACCTTCGAAAGCTCCGAAGGGTCTTTGAACGGCTGTAAGCGCCGTCTTTCCAGGATTTGCCCAGTGGTCCGATCATCTATATGCTCATCAAGCGCAGCCAGAACCTCTTTGGAAGCGGTATTAATGTTGATCTTTGACAGCGGAGAATTGGTCTCCTCGGAAAAGGTCGTCAGATACGGCCGCAGCTTGCCGAGAATCTCCGGAGTAATCCCCTTGACCAGCGAAAGCTCCGTCAGCGCCGTCAGCTTGCCGTTAGCTGCGCTATACGGCGATTTCAGTGTACGGTAATAGACTGATTCAGCGCCGCCGGAGATTGGAATATCGTCGCTGTCAATCCAGTCCGATACAGCGCTCCATATTTCTCCGGGCAGCTTCAGACGCGTGCCGAGCAGCTTCAGCGTATCCATCGTCTTCGACTGTGCCACGTCGTTAACGTTTATTTTACCACTTTCCTCGCTGATCGTAATCTCCAGCGAACCGGCCTCGTCTTCCAGCTTGAACGGTGTTGCCCAGCGGTCGGAAAGGGAGGTATAAGAGCGCCCCGAAAGCCCCATCTGCAAAAGCTTCGCCCCCCCCGTCACACCTGATTCAGCCAGTATCGACGCCTGCTGTCCATCACGGAAGCCCCGGCTGAGCGAGGTGTCCACGTACACCTGGTGGATCATCTCGACCACGACGGCCACCATCAGCGCCGTTACGACCAGGGTCAAAATCAGGGCAAAACCGGATTCGTTATTCAGTCGCCCGGTCATAAGCCGGTCCGTGGGGTCGAGAGCATGGTAAACTCAACCGGTTTCCCCTCATCCTCGACCCGTACCGTTACCCGCACACTGCCACCCCCACCGGCCGTGTTCCTCGGCAAACCCCTATTTATGGCGGTGTCCCAGCTTTTTACCCACTTTGACCCGTCATAGCACTCCACCAAAAAGGAGCTGATCTGCTCCATCTGCGGATAGTCAGCGACAGTACTTTCTTCGGAAAAGAGATCACGTTCCTGACGTCTCAAGGAGAGTTTTTTATCTTTTTCTACCACGCGGTACGTAACGATAACGATACCGGACTCTCCATGCGTCAACCCGGAGGTTGGTGGTGCCAGGGTTGTCAGCGTCAGGGTCGATGCCGGAGCACCAAAATTGTCGCGATCCTCCACCACAAACTTCAGTGGATGCAATTCATTGACACTGCCAGTTCCAACAGATCTAAACAGTGCGGATGAAACTTCGCGGCGGATCAGATCTAGGGTTGCGCCAAGTTCACGCCGGGATTCCATTCCGGATGACGCACGATCCCTGGCCCGCATGACACCGAAATAGCTGCCATACAACGCAGCGGAGAGTATGCCGAGCAATACGACCGCAATCAAAACTTCCAGCAGGGTGAAGCCGCTATTTCGGGAGGTATCGGACAAGCGCCACCTCCCGGCCATCGCTGGTTCGCCTCACCTTGACGGAAAGTTTTTGCAGACCGGGCAGATCGGCCGGAAGCAGATCGGCTTTCCAGCTCAGCTCCGGATGGGAAGGGGCAAACGTCCCCTCTCCCTTGACCGGCGTATCTCCCAACTCTGCCATACGGTTTCGGGCCAGAAGGGTCAGAGTGGTACTATCACGCTCGTTGGCGATGATTCCGAGATGGTAATTAACCGATCCCAGCAGGGTTACGATGACACCGGCCATGATGGCCAGCGCCACCATTACTTCCAGGAGCGTAAAACCTGACGTCTCACTTCTCATGGCGGATCCTCGAGGTATCCTTCGTACGCCTTGACCTTCCCGCCGGACGGAAAGACCATCACCGTCCAGAATTGTCCAATCGCTGATCGGAGATGAATGGTAACAAAGTCCCGCACTCCCCCCGCGCCGACATCGATCCGAATCTGACCATCGCTGACTTTGCCCAGCCGCGGTATCCGCACGTCGGCGACGATAACCCCCTCTTTAATCGGTGATTTCTGCAGCAGCGGATCGGAAGGCTCTTTGTCGCTCCCGTCCCCGCCGATCTCAACAATTTTCAGGGATTCCGTTCCCGGTGCCAAAGAGAGGTAATACCCGGTACGGGAGGTCGCCGCCCTCTCCTGCAGGTAGCGGATGGTTGAGACAAGAGTCCGGGCGGATATCTTCAGATTTTCCTGGTCTGACGAAGGGAGTCGCGGAAGGACCAGCAGCATCACCATACCGATAATAGCCATGACCACCGCAAGCTCGATCAGGGTAAACCCGGTCTGACCGCGCTGTTCCCGGCGCCGCATGGCCGCATCCGAATCGCCGGCAGGAGGGGTGTTCATCAGCTTAGACCATTGCAGCTATACGCGGCAGGTCTCCACCGAAGAGCAGTTTTTGCCACTCCCTCATACCGGGTATAGCATCAAGCTCTTCTTCTGTTGCACCTTCCGTGTCTGCAACCGCTTCGAGCAGCCAGTTGGGCGCCAGAACGCCCGGATCGAGCCCCAGTTCGAGGCAGCGCCGCTCCCGCCATATTTTAAGGTGCTTCAACCTCTCTTTAACCCGCTCCGTTACCTCTTTTTTACCGTTGCGCGGGAAACGGGGCAGACTCTCTTCAGGAAGCGCGCTGCCCCGTTCAACAGCAGACAAAATCGCGGCACCGTGCCGCTGGAGCTGCCCGGGGGTCATCCCTTTGAAAAGTGACAGATCGTACAGCGACCTGGGCCTGTTCTCCGCAATCTCGATCAGGGTATCAGCCGATAACACCTTGAATGGCGGCCTATCAAGGAGCTCCGACTGTTGAGCCCGCATCTGCAGCAATTCTTCCAGGATAGCGAGGCTGTGCCCTCTCAACTTGCCGGCACCTTTACAGTAGAGAAATAACGGCCCCTCTTTTTCCGTTACCCGCGCCTGACACACCAGCCGTCCTTCTTCTTCGAGCCACGCCAATCTCCCTTTGGCTGCCAGTTCTGCCCGGAACTGATCATATAACGGCAGCAGATCCGAGGTGTCAGCTGCAGCGTAGGCGCACATCTCGCGGCTTAAGGGGCGTTTGCTCCAATCAGCCTTCTGATACTTTTTGTCCAGTTCAATTCCGAAACGCGCTTTCAAAAGCGCCGCCAGACCAAATTCCGCAATTCCCAGAAAACGCGCGGCTATCATGGTATCGAACAGATTCGATACTTCGATGCCAAAATCCCGGTGCAAGGATCGGATGTCGTAATCGGAACCATGCATGACAACAACAATATCCGGATTGGCGAGCGGAGCAGCCAGCGGCGACAGAGAGGCCAGCGCCAGTGGGTCTATCAGCCAGCTCTGCTGACGGGTCGAGACCTGAACGAGGCAGACTTTTTCACGATAGTGATGGAGAGAATCCATCTCCAGGTCGACCGCGATTTCTGTCTGCTGCATGAGAATATCGGCAACTTCGGCCAACCGCGCCGCGGTGGTGATGATTTCGCAGGTTCCAGCCTGCCTATGGAAAGAACTCAAACCGGAAACTCCCTCATAATCGAATAGGTTGTGGTACGCTGAGCCGCCCGGAAGCCGGCACCATGTATCAGGGTGATCATCTCGTGCTGCGACATGCAGAAACTGCACCCGGCAGCGGCTACTACATTTTCCTCAAGCATGGTGCCGCCAAGGTCGTTAGCCCCGAAAAAGAGAGCCACCGAAGCCATTTTGGCGCCTTGTGTAACCCAGCTGGCCTGAATATTGGGAATATTATCCAGTACGACCCGCGACAGCGCCAGTACCTTCAAATAATCGACCCCGGTGGCGGTGGTCCCCCCCAGTTCGGTATTGCCCGGTTGGTAGGTCCAGGGAATAAACGCCGTGAACGATCCACCCCGATCCTGAATCTCGCGCACCCGGAAGAGATGTTCGACCACATCTTCCGGCTTCTCGCTGCTGCCGAACATCATCGTGGCGGTCGTCGGCATGCCAAGGCGGGCGGCTTTCAGCATGACCTCCCCCCACTGTTTCCAGCCGATTTTTTTGGGAGAAATGCTGCTGCGCACCTCGTCAACCAGGATCTCGGCGCCCCCTCCCGGAATCGAATCGAGTCCGGCACTCTTGAGGCGGAGCAGTGTTTCGTCGAGCGTAAGAGCCGAATTGGCAGCGATGCAGGTTACCTCTGCCGGGGAAAGTGAGTGATTCTGTACCGTCGGGAAACGCTTCTTTATTTCCCGGAAGAGCTCTTCAAAAAAATCAATTTTCAAGTCCGGGTGGAGGCCACCCTGCATCAACAGTTGGGTACCCCCCTGCTCGACGAGTTCGGCTATCTTTTCATAGATCTGGTCACTGGTCAGAATATAGGCATCCGCGGCATCCTTTGCCCGGTAAAAAGCACAGAACGAGCATTTCGAGTCACAGATATTGGTATAGTTCACGTTGCGATCTACAACAAAGGTCACCATGCCTTCAGGATGCAGCTGTCGCCTGATTTCATCGGCTCGCTTCCCAAGCGCCAATAGATCGCCGTTGATCAACAGCTCAAGAGCCGCAGCACGCTCTATCCTCCCCGGACCGGTCCTCTTCATGGCATAACCCGTGCTGTTTTCATACGACCTGCTCCAGTTCGGCTTCGAGCATCCGGCGGATTTCCGGCGGTATCCGACGGGCTTTCAGGGCCGGACTGGTGCAGGCCAGCGTGACGAAACCCTCTGCCAGCAGCTTCCCGTCATCTTGCCGTACGATTTTTTGGCAAAGCGTTACGGAAGAGCCGCCGACTCGAACCGGACAGGTCGTAACGGAAAGGAGATCATCATGAAGAGCGGGAGCTTTAAAATCTATTTCCAGCCGTACGACCGGAAACACGAAACCATTCCTGGCAAGTTCCGCGACTAGAAAACCGCGACTTCGAAAATACTCCGTTCGTGCCCGTTCCAGATATTTGATGTAATTGGCATGATACACGACACCACCGGCATCGGTATCTTCATAATATATCCGGACGTCCATTGACTGCCTCAACCTCATTTTTCTGATTGTCGCATCTAATCCTGGCTACTCTAGTGCAGATTCTGTTCATCTGCAACTTATTCTCGGCATAACCAGGGGAAAAGCATCCATTCTGCACACAATCGCCTAAAAACTTCCCAGGACAACTAAACAGCAAAAACCCATATCGTTCCATGACAGGATGCCCGTTAAGGCGTCAGAAGCCGTTTTTGGAATCGCGCCTCACAACCCCTCATTCTATGGGGCTTCACTCTGTTTCAGGAATGTCAGCACCCGCTCACCCATGCCCAGCGGCAGCGTATAGCGATGTACCGACGTGATCGTGAAGCCGCCAGCATGCACAACCTCGTCACTGGCAGCAATTTCACACTCAGCCTGGTCCCCCTTCATCGCTATCAGCACACCACCATCTGAAAGGAGTGGAGCAGCCAGAGTGACGAAACGATCGAGCCGGGTAAACGCACGTGAGGTAATGACACTGAATGAGCGGCGATGAGTTTTATGAAGCTCCTCAACACGCGCGTGAATCGCTTCGATGTTCTGCAGATTCAAAATACGGATGACGTGCCGCTGAAAATGGATTTTTTTAGCAACGGCATCGACGGAGAGCATTGGTATCCCGGGTCTGACTATTTTTAAAGGAATTACCGGAAGACCCGCTCCCGATCCGATGTCAAGCAGACGGTCACCTGCTGATATGTAGGGGACAAGGGAGAGGGAATCGACGAAGTGCTTGACTGCGATCTCTTTATCTTTTGTTATTGAGGTCAGATTAACCTTGTTGTTCCATTTTTTCAGTTCGGCGGCATAGAGTTCGAATGAATCTATTTCATGGGATGAAAGCGACAACCCCATCGACTGCGCTTCCTGTTCGACTATGTCGCCTATAATGGAGCGCATCACTCAGCGGTTTCCTTCCAGGAAGAGGACTTCAAGGCAATTGACAGTATTGAAATAGCCGCCGGGGTAACTCCCGGGATTCTTGATGCCTGTCCAAGGGTATCCGGCCTGTTTTTTGAAAGCTTTTCACGAACTTCCGTAGTCAGGCTTTTCACCGATGCATAATCGAGGTTTTTGGGGATACGTGCCGTTTCCAGTTTTTTCGATTGCTCTACCTGTTCCATCTGCCGATCAATATACCCCTTGTATTTTATCTGTATTTCAACCTGTTCGCGAATTACCGCAGGTGTTTCACGTGAAACAGGGTCCAGGTCCGCCAGGTCGGCATAACAGACATCAGATCGTTTGAGAAGATGCTCAAGCGTGGTACCCTTCTGGATATCTTCAAGGCCGTGACGGGCGAGCACTTCCAGCTGGCTTTCTGAGTGCCGCAGCCTGGTAACCGCGATGCGATCCAGCTCTTCCGTGATCATGCGCCTCTTTTCGGCAAACAGGACAAACTCCTGCTCCGTCACGAGCCCGAGCTGATACCCTGTCTCACGCAGCCGCAGATCGGCGTTGTCTTCACGCAACAACAAACGGTATTCGGCCCGCGATGTAAACATGCGATACGGTTCTTTCGTGCCGAGCGTCACCAGATCGTCAATCATGACACCAATATACGCCTGGCTTCTCGTCAGCACGAGCGGATCACGCCCCTTTACGCGGAGCGCCGCGTTGATGCCGGCGATGAGACCCTGACCCGCCGCCTCCTCGTAGCCGGAGGTGCCGTTAATCTGGCCGGCATGATACAGGTTTCTGAGCGTCTTCGTTTCAAGAGAGGTGTGCAGCTGTATCGGGTCAACGTAATCATATTCAATAGCGTACGCCGGCCGCATTATTTCTACACGTTCAAGGCCGACAATAGAGCGGTAAAAGGCTATCTGGATGTCGATCGGGAGCGACGTCGACATGCCGCTCGGATAGACTTCGATTGTGTCGAGCCCTTCCGGTTCGATAAACGTCTGGTGACGGTCCTTGTCGGGGAAACGCACGACCTTGTCCTCTATTGAAGGACAGTAGCGTGGGCCAACGCCTTCGATAACCCCCGAATACAAAGGCGATCGATCCAGGCCGGAGCGAATGATATCATGCGATCGCTGGTTGGTATACGCGATGTGACAGGGAATTTGCTGCATGCTGATCCGGTCGGTTGAAAAGGAGAACGGCAGCGGCGGATCATCACCGAATTGAGTCTCCAGTTGTGAAAAGTCAATCGAACGGGAGTCAAGTCGCGCGGGCGTGCCGGTCTTAAGCCTCCCAACGTGAAAACCGAGCGTCCGTAATTGATCCGAGAGACCGACCGAAGGCTGGTCACCGGCACGACCACCGGGATAATGATTCAGACCGATATGGATAAGGCCGCGCATGAACGTGCCGGTAGTAATAACAACCGTTTTGGAAAGATACCTGATGCCGGAGCGCAGCTCGACGCCTCGCAGTTCTCCCCCCTCAAGGTACAGAGCCGTCACTTCACCCTGCTTAAGGTCGAGGTTTGTCTGCTGTTCAAGAACCCGCTTCATTCTGAGTCGATAAAGCTGCTTATCGGCCTGGGCGCGCGAAGCCCTGACAGCAGGACCTTTTTTGGTATTCAGAATACGAAACTGGATGCCGGTAGCGTCGATATTTTTCGCCATCTCTCCGCCAAGGGCATCGATTTCCTTCACCAGATGACCCTTTGCCAGGCCACCGATTGAGGGGTTACAGGACATGAGAGCAATTGCATCGAGGTTGATCGTCAGCAGCATCGTGCCGCATCCCATGCGGGCAGCCGCCAGAGCCGCTTCACACCCCGCGTGCCCGGCACCGACTACGATTACGTCATATATGTGATCATAGGTCATCATAACTGCAGTCCACTGCCCGATATCTGTTTCACGTGAAACATGTCATTATTTCCCGATGCAAAACGAAGAGAATATCAAGTCGAGCACTTCGTCAGTTGCAGTCTGGCCGGTAACAGACCCCACCGCCTGAAGCGCACTCCGCAGGTCCAAAGCAAGCAGCTCCAGATTGCACTCCGGAAGCCCGTTGGAAAACTGGCTCAGGAACTGTTCTGCCGATACCAGCGCGTCCCGGTGACGAGCCCGCGAGAGCGCCACGAATTCGCGCGAGTCGGCCGCCGTCGAGTGGAGAAATTGGCTGCAGACCGTCTTCTTGAGCAGATCTACCCCATCTCCTGAAAGCGCAGCAATCTTGACCAGGGCAACGAAACGTTCTTCATCCGGCAGGACAAGCCGCCGTGGGAGGTCTGTCTTGTTAAGTACCGCAATCGTTCTGCGTCCGCTCACCGCATCAAGGATCAATTGATCTTCATGGCTGAACTCCCGCGATGCGTCAAAAACGGCGAGGATAAGATCCGCCTGCGGAATTTTATCAAGGGCCCTGTTGATCCCTTCCTGCTCCACCAGATCGTCAGTATGGCGAATACCGGCCGTATCCAGCAGACGAACCGACAACCCATCGAAGGTTACCGTTTCCTCGATAATGTCACGGGTTGTACCGGGGATATGGGTTACAATCGCACGGTTCTCATTCAGCAGCCGGTTAAGCAGACTTGACTTGCCGGCGTTCGGCTTGCCGACTATCAGGACCGACACCCCGTCTCGGATGACACGCCCCTCTTCAAAAGTTAAAAGCAGTGCGTCAATTATCCCCTGAGCCTCCCCAACTGCGGCTTGAATAGCCTCTGCATCGGTGGCTCCCAGGTCGTCCTCGGGGAAGTCTATGTACGCCTCCACCAAAGCGAGCGCCCGGAGCAGACAGCCCCGGACATCTTCGATACGCCTCGAAAGGGCGCCTTCGCGCTGCTTCTGGGCCAGCTGCAGAGCGGATTCACTCTTTGACGCGATGATATCCATAACCGCTTCGGCCTGGACCAGGTCAATACGCCCGTTAAGAAACGCCCGCCGCGTAAATTCGCCCGGGTCGGCCAGCCGGACCCCGCACGAAAGGACCAGCGCCAACACCCGTTCGACAACGAGCCATCCGCCATGACAATGCAGCTCCAGAACATCTTCGCGGGTATAAGAACGGGGAGCGCGCATATACACCGCCATCGCTTCGTCGACCTTCTCGCCGGTCGCCGTGTCACGGATGGCGCCAAAAGAAAAACGGTGGCTCACAAGGCCACCGTCATAGACAGGCTTAAATATAGTATGTCCGACCGCAGCCGCCTGATCACCACTCACCCGGATTATCCCGATACCGCCATTTCCAGGGGGGGTACTGACAGCCGCTATCGTATCACGGATATACATAACAGATCACTCCAGGGTCCGCGGACTAATCTTTTGCCAGTTTGTTTATGTACATCTGCTGGCCGATCGTTAACACGTTGTTGACCAACCAGTACAATACCAGTCCGGAAGGAAAGCTGAGGAACATGAATGTGAAGACGACCGGCAGGGCCAGCATCATCTTCTGTTGAATCGGCTCCATATTGGACGGGGTCATTTTCTGCTGAATAAACATCGTAATACCCATGAGGATAGGCAACGGACCAATGACAAACGGGAGATGCAATAACTCGCTAAACAGGTTATCCGGGCCTGCCAGATCGGTGATCCAGAGGAGGAACGGTGCATGGCGCAACTCTATGGAGAACATCAGCGATTTGTAAAGCGCAAAAAACACCGGTATCTGAACGACCATCGGCAGACAGCCACCCATCGGGTTGACCTTATGCTCCCGATACAGCTCCATGACAGCCTTGTTCATGGCATCTTTGTCATTTTTGTATTTTTCGCGGAGTTTCGCCATTTCGGGCTGTATTGTCTGCATCCCCTTCATTGACTTGTAACTCTTGTTGGTGAGGGGGAAAAACAACGCCTTCAGAATAACCGTTATGATTATGATGGCGATGCCGTAGTTACCGACATAGCGATAAAAGAATTTCAACGAGTAGAGCAGCGGTTTGGCGATAACCGTAAACCACCCCAGATCAAGAGACTGCACCAGCGAATTACCCTGCGCCTTAAGGATGTCGATATCCTTCGGGCCGACAAACAGACGGTGTGCGACGGTAGCAGACTGCCCCGGATTGACCGTAAACTGCGGAGATGAGACAACGGACTCAAAAAAACCGGCGCTGTTCTTTTTCAACTCTACGGCTGCAATGCTGTCCTTTTCGCTCAGAATTGCGTTCATAAAATACTTGTCTGCAAAACCGGACCACTGAATTGTCTTTTCATAGCGCTTTGCGGCGCCGGAAACATCTTTGATTTTATTGGACTGGAGGCTGTTGTCTGAAAAGAGGTATGACCCGGCCGTATCAAAACGGTTGTCCTTCACTTTCGGCTCTGCCGGGTAGGTCATTACGTGTTGAATGGCGCCAACCAGCGGTGCAGCAGAGTTGTTAAAAACCTGGGTTTCGAGTTTGATGCCATAGACACCGGAAGTGAACGTATATACTTTACGAACCGTAAAACCCTGTCCGGAAACGTAATTGAATGTGAGCTGCCGGGATCCGCCTTTTTCGATCTTGAGAGCGTCAGCATCGGGCATGAACAGCGTGTTGTCGGGAAGATTGAAACCGGCGGCTCTCGTTGAAAAAGAATAAATATTCGGGTCGGCGTCGTATCCAAGGGTAACTTTTTTTGCTGCAGGAGAATTCTCTTCGCGGTAGTTTTTGAGTGTCAGGCTCTTGATGCTGGCACCCCGGGAAGAAAACACCGCAGTATAGAGATCGGTTTCTACGCTGATCTCCTTTTGCGGGGCGCTTGTGGGGAGAGATTGCGCGGTAGCCGGCGCAGGATTCAGGGGTGCCGATGATGGCTGTTGGACATTTGCAGCCGGATTGCTCACCACCGAAGATGCGCTCTGAGGGGCAGCAGGTACGACCTTCTCTTTACCTGTACCGAACATCGTGGAGAACAGATAAAAAACAGCAATTGAAAGACCTACAGCTATAAAAGCGCGCTTTTCCATCGGAGCTCCTGAATACTATACTTTGTGTTAGGGTACCGGATCGTGGCCGCCCGGATGAAACGGATGACACTTACATATTCTGGCAAAGGTAAGCACCATACCCCTCGGAACACCATGCCGAATTAAGGACAGACGGGAATATTCGGAACAGGAGGGGTAAAAGCGACAGGTCTGCGGAAGAAGCGGCGAAATCATCTTCTGATAAAACCTGATTACAAGGAGCAGACAGCTCTTGAACATGGGGACATGCCTATTAACCGGAAGGCTTTATTGAGTTCCCGCACAACATCGGGGTACGTCATGAGCGCCGATTCTCGTCGGGCGATAACATTAACATCCACGGCCGGCATCCCAAAGCGGTTATGCCTGAAGAACTCGCGCAGATAACGTTTAACCCGGTTACGGACAACCGCGCATCCGATTTTCTTGCTTGCTGTGATTCCGAGGCGAGCCGCCTGAAGATTGTTTTCACTCCACACAACAAGAAAACCGCGTACAGCTGTTTTATGTTGTGCGGAAGCGAGCTGAAGAAATTCAGCTCGCTTCCGCAAACGTGCTGTTTTTGGAAATGTGGCCGCAGGATCAACAATCACGCAAGAATGTAACTTATTTTACAGCGATTCTTACGGACAGATTTTTTCGCCCTTTTGCTCTTCTGCGCTTGATCACCAGACGACCGTTCTTTGTGGCCATCCTTACCAGAAAACCGTGGGTACGCTTGCGTGAAGTATTGCTTGGCTGATACGTTCTTTTCATCTTGATTTACCTCTACAAAATTATTTTACAGGAAATGGGTTATTAAACACAACTCCCCACTAGTGTCAAGTTTTATATTATATCCATTCATGGCACCCTTGCCACTGATTTGCCTTGAAAAAGAGGGTCGGCTCTGCTATTCTCCAACACCTTCAACAAGTCCGATTCTATCCGAAATATACTTTAACATACCGTTTTTGTTTATTTAAATAGTTTTCCACAGCTGTTGACAATGGTGTTGAAAACTTTTTTAACATATGTCTCACGTAAAACATTACGCTTTCTCTTGCAGCAAGTTACACGCCGCATTCGATGTTGATAACCAATACTACCATGATTGTGATTTCCTGATGTTAGATGCATGGCAACAAGCTACAGAAAATATAGAAAAAATCATGTCGGAAGGCGATTTTGGCACCTGGATAAAACCGGTTCATTACAGCCACTATGACGGTTCCGCCGTTTTTTTGTCTGTTCCCAACTCTTTTATCAAAGAATGGCTGGAAGAGCATTATCTGAAGGTTTTGACCGGAGCGCTCTCTGCCACATCCGGATATGCGGTTACTCTCAGCTTTGTCATACGAGCCGACGAGGAGCACCAGCCGTATATTTCAGAAGATTTTATCGTAAAAAACGAAACAGAGCCCACTGCAGGCAGAAACACTCCCCTTGAACAGGTATTTACTCCACTCAATCCAAAATATACGTTTGATCTCTTTGTGAGCGGCACCGGCAATCAATTTGCCCATGCTGCTGCCATGGCGGTTGCCAATAATCCTGCAGATACCTATAACCCTCTGTTTATCTATGGTGGTGTCGGGCTCGGCAAGAGTCACCTGCTAAACTCGATAGGGCACACTATCCGTGAAAACTCACCGGAGTTGAATGTCTGCTACTGTTCCGCTGAAAAATTCATGTATGAAATGGTCAACCATCTCCGTTTAAAAAAAATGGATGTATTTAGAAATCGTTTCAGGACAGTCGATGTACTGCTAATTGACGACATCCAGTTCATATCCGGCAAGACGGGAACACAGGAAGAGTTTTTCCACACATTTAATGCGCTGCATGATGCCCATAAACAGATTGTGATTACGTCGGACAAGTTTCCGCGGGAAATTTCCGACCTGGAAGAACGTCTGAGATCCAGATTTGAATGGGGCCTTATTGCAGATATTCAACTACCTGATGTGGAAACAAAAATTGCCATTCTGAAAAAAAAATCAGAAGTGACCAGAGTCTTTTTTCCGGAGGACGTCTATTATTTTCTTGCGTCAAGTGATACGAGAAACATCCGTGAACTGGAAGGAATGCTCATACGGCTCGGGGCGTTCAGCAGTCTTCAGAATATTCCGGTTACACTGGATATGGCAAAGGAAAATCTTAAAGATATTCTTGGAGACAGGCACAAGGAAATAACGGTTGAATTGATCCAAAAAACTGTGGCTGAGTATTTTGATGTTAAGCTGGTTGACCTGAAGTCGGAAAAACGGTTGAAGAACATCGTACATGCACGACAGATCGCCATATGGTTCTGCAGAGAGATGACCAAATCATCCTATCCGGACATAGGATTAAAGTTTGGTGGCAAAGATCATTCAACTGTCATACACTCCTATAAAAAAATTGACAGCGCTCTGGCAAATGAACCAAAACTATCCAAGATTATTGATGAAATAAGACGTATTCTCCTCAAGTAAGGAAAACCTGTTGATCCGGTGTGGAAAGCTGTTGGTAATTTTTCCCGGTGTGTAAAAGTATGGTTCATGGCGGCCGGAATACACAGCCATAATGCATCAGTTATCCGTTGCAATTTAGTCTGTTACTGGATTATCCCCTGTTTCCACAGGACCAACAATATACTACAAAGGTTTTAAATCTTTTATAAACATATATACCAGTAACTAAGGGGAGGCATGCATGGAATTCAAAATTGAAAAAGAGCAATTTCTGAAATCGCTGCAAAAAATTCAGGGTATTGTCGAAAAAAGAACTTCAATGCCCATATTATCCAATGTCCTTCTCGAAGCTACTGAAACGTCACTTCTTGTCACTGCAACCGACCTGGAAGTCGGAATGAAAAGCAGCTATGCGGCGGAAGTTGTCACCCCCGGGAAAATTACGGTTTCTGCGAAGAAATTGTATGAAATTGTGAAGGAACTTCCTAATCAACCAATTCTGTTTTCAACAAAAGATAATGATTGGGTAGAAATAAAGTGCGGGAAGGTTCAATTTAACATCGTGGGGCTCTCACCGGATGAATTTCCCTATTTTCCCGAGGTAAAAGAAGAAAATCTCTTTGAAATTGAAACGTCTCTGCTGCGCGGAATGATTGAAAGAACCTCGTATGCAATATGCACCGATGAAACAAAATATAATCTCAACGGTATTTTTATCAAAGTCGAAGTACGTTCCGACGGCAGTAACGGTCTTAAAATGGTTTCCACGGACGGTCATCGCCTCTCTATCGCTTCAGGTAATCTCAAAGGAACCGCCGGTCCGGAACTCCTGAAAGGTGTCATCCTGCCGAAAAAAGGTGTTTATGAGATGAAGAAGATCACCGATGAAGAAGGGGGAACCCTGCTGTTTGGTTTTATGGATAACAGTGCCGTCATCAAACGGGGTGATTCGTACATGGTCATGCGCCTTGTTGATGGAGAATTTCCTGATTACAATCGTGTCATCCCCACCGCTAACAGTCAGGTGGTGACCGTCAACAAGGAAGATTTCAGCCATTCCGTGCGGCGTATGGCGATTCTTTCCAGTGAAAAATTCAAGGGGATCATGCTGGAAATTTCTTCGGGGGGGATCAGAATTTCTTCAAGCAATCCCGAGTTGGGTGACGCGATGGAAGAGCTCGACGTAGAGTACAGCGGAGAACCTATTTCGGTCAGATTCAATGCCCGTTATCTCCTCGATGTTCTTTCCGTGGCCGAAACCGAACGGGTTGAAATGAAATTCAAGGATGAGCTTTCCCCTTCGATTATTGTTCCGGAAAATTCAGATACATTTCTTGCGGTCATTATGCCGATGAGGCTCTAAAAGCGGCTGATGCGTCTTAGTTCCGTGGCGGTTGCCGATTTCAGGAACGTACGTTCCGTTCATATTGAACCGGGTGAACGCTTCAACCTGCTGCATGGCCTTAACGGGCAGGGGAAGACAAATCTGCTGGAAGCGATCTACCTGCTTGGAAGTCCCCGCTCATTCAGAACCTCCCGATTACCCGAGCTCGTCAGGCATGGCGAACGTCAGGCGCAGATTCAGGGTACGGTCGATTCTGGTGGTGTCGAGAACAGTTTGCGGCTGGTCATTGAAGCGGCCGGGCGCAAGGTGGAAATCGACGGAAAAGCGGTTCATAAGGCCTCCGAGCTGCATGGAAAACTGAACGCGGTGGTGTTTTCACCCGATGATACCGGGATGGTCAGGATGGGGCCCGAGTCAAGGAGGCGCTACCTTGACCGGACTGTTTATATGGGGGATATCGGGTACCTGCACTGTTGGCATTCCTATCAGCGGATCCTTAAACAGCGCAATCACCTGCTTAAAACCCCGGACAGAACCGGCCTGGATATCTGGACCGAAAGGCTGGCTGAAACGGGAGCAGAAGTTATCGAACGGCGGCTCAGGTTTGTTGCGGTCCTGGATGGCAAACTGCAGAAATATTATGCCACCATAGCAGGTGGTGCCGAAACGTCCCGCCTCAGCTATCATCCGGACGGGGTACGGTCAACAGATCGGGAGCAGATCCGCGGGGAACTGCTGGAACTGTTCGATCGGCAGCTCCGATCCGACGAGCGTTACGGGACGACGACAGCCGGTCCGCATCGGGATGATCTGACCTTTCTGCTGGATGACCGGCCGCTTAAGCCGTTTGGCTCCCAGGGGCAGCAGAAAAGTTTCGTCCTGGCGCTCAAGATGGCAGAGATGGACAATCTGCACGATACCTTTGGCGAAGCGCCGCTGCTCCTGCTGGATGACATGAGCTCCGAGCTGGATGCCCGCAGGAATCAGAATCTGATGGAGTTCCTGACTACGAGAGAAATCCAGGTTTTCATCACAACCACGGAACGGTCTCCAGCTCTGCTGGCGGCCGCACCACACTGCGCCGTCTTTCATGTAGAAGACGGCAATCTGACGTTTGAAGGAAGTTAACCGCATGAGTGAACAGGAAAATGTAACACACGGCTCCGAAGAGTATGGTGCTGAAAATATCAAGGTTCTGGAAGGGCTG
Source organism: Geobacter sp. (assembly GCA_009886055.1). Taxonomy (GTDB): domain Bacteria; phylum Desulfobacterota; class Desulfuromonadia; order Geobacterales; family Pseudopelobacteraceae; genus JACRCG01. Next base: position 24,186 of record VFJM01000214.1, read on the forward strand.
TCGGCGGTACGCAAGCGGCCGGCCATGTACATCGGCTCTACATCCGGCTCCGGTCTCCACCACCTCGTGTATGAAATCGTCGATAACTCGATCGATGAGGCCCTGGCCGGTTATTGCAACGAGGTCTCAGTAACCATTAATACTGATGGCTCGATAACAGTTGTCGATAACGGTCGCGGTATCCCGACCGACATAATGCCGAACGAGGGGAAATCGGCCGCCGAAGTCGTCCTGACGGTGCTGCATGCCGGCGGCAAGTTCGACAACGATTCCTATAAGGTCTCCGGCGGTCTGCACGGGGTCGGCGTTTCGGTCGTCAATGCCCTCTCCAAATGGCTTGAACTGGAGATTCGGCGTGACGGCAAGATTTTCCGTCAGTCCTACCGTCGCGGTGACCCTCAGGCACCGCTGGAGATGATCGGTGAAACCAAAAAACGGGGCACCAAGATCACCTTCATGCCGGACGAAGAGATCTTCGAGACGACCGAATTCTCCTTCGATATCCTTTCCCAGCGTGTCCGCGAAATGGCGTTCCTTAACGCCGGGGTGAGGATCAAGATCAGCGACGAACGGGTCGATGGTAAATCCCACGAGTTTCATTACGAAGGGGGAATCAACTCCTTTGTCGAATATCTGAATCGCAATAAAGCCGTGATCAACCCAAAGCCGATGTACTTCAAGGGCGAAAAGGGGGGGGTGGAGATGGAAGTCTCCATGCAGTACAACGACTCCTACGACGAGAAAATATTCGCCTTTGCCAACAACATCAACACCCATGAGGGGGGGACCCATCTGGCCGGTTTCAAGGCGGCCCTGACCCGCACCATGAACTCTTACGCGGCGGCCAACAACCTGCTCAAAAACGAGAAGGTCACGGTCTCCGGCGACGACCTGCGCGAGGGGCTGACCTGCGTCATTTCGGTCAAGATCCCCCAGCCGCAGTTCGAGGGGCAGACCAAGACCAAACTGGGAAACTCGGAGGTCAAAGGGTACGTCGAATCGCTCTTGAACGAGCGCATGGCCGTATACCTCGAAGAAAATCCGAAGATTGCCAAAGATATCCTCAACAAGTCGATCGAAGCCGCCCGTGCCCGCGAGGCCGCCCGCAAGGCACGCGACCTGACCCGCCGCAAGGGCGCTCTGGACATGGGGGGGCTGCCGGGTAAACTGGCCGACTGCCAGGAGAAGGATCCGGCGCTCTGCGAACTGTACCTGGTCGAAGGTGATTCGGCCGGCGGTTCGGCCAAACAGGGGCGTGACCGGAAAAATATGGCGATCCTGCCGCTCAAGGGAAAGATTCTCAACGTCGAGAAGGCCCGCTTCGATAAGATGATCTCCTCCCAGGAGATCCGCACCCTGATAACGGCGCTTGGTACCGGCATCGGCAAGGACGACTTCAATATCGCCAAGCTGCGCTATCACCGTATCATCGTCATGACCGATGCCGATGTCGACGGCCAACATATCCTGACGCTGCTGCTGACGTTCTTCTACCGCAACATGCGCGAACTGATCGAGCGCGGCCATCTCTACATCGCCCAGCCGCCGCTCTACAAGGTCAAGCGCGGCAAAAGGGAGCAGTACCTGCGCGATGAACACGCCATGCAGGAATTCCTGCTTCAGGAAGGGTCAGAAGAGCTGACTCTGCACCTTGAAAAGGGAGATCGGACGTACAACGGCAAGCAGATCATTCCGGTCATCAAACAGTTCATTGAAAACCGTGCCATCTTCAACAAGGTTGTCAAGAAGGGGATTTCTCCAGAACTGCTTTCAATTGTCATTCGCAGTAACGTCCCGTCCGGCATCGAAGAGATGCCCCAGATTGTGCCGTACCTGGAGGCGATGAAATCGCTGGCCCCAGGCTCGGATTACGAGACTGAGGAGCATCGGATCGCCTTCCGTATCGGCAATATCCGCTCCATCATCGACCAGCAGACGCTGTCGGTCCTCTCGACCCGTGAATACGAGCTCCTGGTGGACAACCACCGCCGGATTGTGGAGACGATGGCTGATGGTCGGGCCTTCGTCGAACAGGAGGGGGGGAAGGTGCTGTTCGAGACGACCAACCATCAGGATCTGCTCAACTTTTTCCTTGAAAACGCCAAAAAGGGACTGGCTATCCAGCGCTATAAAGGTCTTGGCGAGATGAACCCGGAGCAGCTCTGGGAAACCACCATGAACCCTGAAAACCGGGTGCTGCTGCAGGTCAAGATCGAGGACGTGGTGGAATCGGACGAGATCTTTACAATTCTGATGGGCGATCAAGTGGAACCAAGACGCCAATTCATTGAAACGAATGCGCTGAACGTCGTAAACCTGGATATTTAGAACCATATAATTTGTACAAATAACTTTTTCATCGCTTCGATGAGAATAGCAGATACGAGGTACCAATGCAGATCCCAACGGAAATTCCAGCCAACAAGATAGCGGTAAACATTGAAGATGAGATGAAGCGCTCCTACATGGACTACGCCATGTCGGTCATCATCGGACGGGCCCTGCCGGACGTGCGCGACGGTCTCAAGCCTGTTCACCGCCGCTGCCTGTACGCGATGTACGACATGGGGAACGACTACAACAAACCGTACAAGAAATCCGCCCGTGTGGTCGGTGATGTTATCGGTAAGTACCACCCCCACGGCGACACGGCCGCCTATGACACGATCGTCCGTATGGCCCAGGACTTTTCTCTGCGCTACATGCTCGTAGAAGGACAGGGTAACTTCGGTTCGGTGGACGGCGACCGCGCGGCCGCGATGCGGTATACCGAGATCCGCCTGCGCCACCTTTCCCATGAACTGCTGGCCGACCTGGACAAAGAAACCGTCAACATGGCGCCCAACTACAACGACGAGATGATGGAACCGACGGTACTGCCGTCCAAGTTTCCGAACCTGCTGGTCAACGGTTCGACCGGTATTGCGGTCGGGATGGCCACCAACATACCGCCCCACAACCTGGGGGAGATCATTGACGGCATCGTCGCCGTGATCCGTAATCCGGAGATCGGTTTTGAGGAGCTGCTGGAAATGATCCCCGGGCCGGACTTTCCGACCGGCGCCACCATCTACGGCCGCCAGGGCATCAGGGATGCGTACAGTACCGGTCGCGGCATCATCCAGATCCGTGCCAAGGCCCATGTCGAGGCCTCCAAGCGTTCGGAGCGTCAGGCGATTATCGTCACCGAGCTCCCCTACCAGGTCAACAAGGCCCGCCTGATAGAAAAGATCGCCGAACTGGTCAAGGAGAAGAAGGTCGAAGGGATTACCGAGATACGCGACGAGTCCGACCGCCAGGGGATGCGGATCGTCATCGAGGTCAAACGGGACGAAAACGCCGAGGTGCTGCTCAACCAGCTCTACAAGCAGTCCCAGCTGCAGGTCTCCTTCGGCATCATCATGCTGGCGATTGTCCACAATCGTCCCCGCGTGCTGACACTGCGCGAGATGATGGACTGTTTCGTCGAGCACCGCTGCGAGGTCGTCACCCGCCGCACCAATTTCGAACTGAAGAAGGCGCTGGCCCGGGCCCACATCCTGGAAGGCCTCAAGATTGCCCTTGACTGGCTGGACGCCGTGATCGAGATGATCCGTGAGTCCAAGACTCCCCCCGAGGCCAAACAGGGATTGATGGAAGGGAAGTTCGCCGATCCGGAATTCCTGGCGCGGCTGAACCTGCCACGACCGGCCGATTTTGAAGGTTCGCTGCAGCTCTCCGAGATCCAGGCCCAGGCTATCCTGGAGATGCGCCTGCAACGCCTGACCGGCCTTGAACGAGACAAGATCATCGCCGAGTACGAAGAGATCATGAAGCTGATCGCCCGGCTAAAGGAGATCCTGGCGTCCGACACCGAGATCCTCAAGATCATCGTTGCCGAACTGACCGAGATCCGGGAGAGGTTCGGCGACAAGCGCCGCTCCGAAATCGCCGACAAGAGCGCCGATATTTCGCGGGAAGATACCATCGAAGACGAGGAGATGGTCGTCACCATTTCGCATACCGGCTACATCAAGCGGAGCGCCGTTGACCTGTACCGCTCGCAGCGCCGCGGCGGCAAAGGGAAGACCGGCATGAAGACCAAAGAGGAGGATTTCGTCGAGCAGCTCTTTATCGCCTCGACCAAGGATTACCTCCTCTGCTTCACCGACGCCGGGCGAATGTACTGGCTCAAGGTCTACGAGATTCCGGAGGGGAGCCGCACCACCAAGGGGAAGGCGGTCGTCAACCTGGTCAACGTCTCTCCCGGCGAAATGATTACCACCATCCTGCCGGTCAAGGAGTTCAGCGAGAACACCTATCTCTTCATGGCCACCCAGAATGGTGTGGTCAAAAAGACCTCTCTGGTCGATTACTCCAACGTCCGGGTCGGCGGCATTATTGCCGTAAATCTGGACGACGGCGACAAGCTGATCTCCGTGGCCCTGACCGATGGGACCAAGGATATCTTCCTGGCTTCGCGCAATGGTAAAGCCATCCGCTTCAACGAAGAGGACGTCCGCCCGATGGGACGTGTCACCCGCGGGGTGCGCGGCATGAACCTTGGTAACGATGACCGGGTGATCGGCATGGAGATAGTTGACAATACTGCCGTCGGCTCGACGATCTTCACGGTCTGCGAAAACGGCTTCGGCAAGCGCACCGACCTGGACGAATACC
>VFJM01000259.1 GCA_009886055.1 Geobacter sp.
AGTGGTTGGGTATATCCCTCGGTCTTGAAAAAGGAGAAAGGCTATTTCCCAAATTCGTTACTGAGAAATAGCCTCACTCCTTTTAGTGACTGAATTCATCATTTCCTAGGAGTCTGTCGGGCTTACAACATGCAACCTGACATGACTGGCACTGCATAACTGACATAACAACCTGATATTATTGAAATAAGTTTCATTTTATTCTTGCTTTTTCATTGGTTTCCATGTAGATTACGCCTGCAATATCAATTGGTTAGGTGTTGGAGGCGTGCATGGAGCCCAAGTTTTTAGAGGTGGATCGAGAGACGCTGTATCTCCTGCCACCATCAGTGCAGGACTGGTTGCCCGAAGGGCACCTGGCCCGGTTTGTTGTCGAGATTGTAGAACAACTCGACCTACGTTCTTTGAAAGCTTCATATGCCGGCCGTGGTTCACAGCCTTACAATCCTGCTATGCTGCTGGCACTTCTCTTCTACGGCTACTCTACTGGTGTATTTTCCAGTCGCAAGCTGGAGCGCAGCACATATGACTCTGTAGCCTTTCGGTTCATTGCAGCAAACCGTCATCCTGATCACGACACCATTGCCACATTCAGGAAGCGGTTCCTGAAAGAGCTTTCCGGTCTCTTCGTCCAGATTCTGATGATTGCCCGCCAGATGAACATGCTGAAACTGGGTAGCGTCAGTCTGGATGGCAGCAAGGTTAAGGCAAATGCCTCCAAGCATAAGGCCCTGAGTTACGATCATGCCTGTAAACTGGAAGTACAGCTCAAATCCGAAGTAGCAGAACTTCTCAAAAGAGCTGAATCCGCCGACAAGGCTGACATTCCGGATGGCATGAACGTTCCTGAAGAGCTTCAGCGTCGTGAACAGCGTCTTTCAGGCATTGCCGCCGCCAAGACTGAGATTGAACGTCGTGCCGCCGAACGTCACGCCCGTGAGCAGGCAGCGTACGAAGAGAAAATCGCTGCACGGGCAAAGAAGGCAGAAGAAACCGGCAAGAAACCGAAAGGCAAACAGCCCAAACCACCAACAGCGGGTCCAAGTTCCAAAGACCAGGTCAACCTGACCGATGAAGAGTCCCGGATCATGCCGGTCTCTGGTGGCGGTTTCGAACAGACCTATAATGCCCAGGCGGTCGTTGACACAGAATCAAAGCTGATCGTAACTGCCCATATAACACAGCAGTCCAATGACAAACTGGAACTTGAACCAACCCTGAAAAACCTGGCTGCCTTACCAAAGCAACTCGGCATAGTCACCGAGCTACTTGCCGACAGCGGTTACTTCAGCGAGACCAACGTCAATGCCTGCGTAGGCGAAGAGATAACACCATACATCGCTGTAGATCGGCAAAGTCACAACCGGTCACTGTGGGAACGCTTCAAGGAACCGCCACCACTGCCTGATGATGCTGATTCCGTGACCAGAATGAAGCATCGATTGAAAACCAAGGCTGGCAAGTCAGTATATGCACTTCGCAAGGTAACCTCAGAACCGGTTTTTGGCATAATCAAAGCGGTCATGGGTTTCCGTGGCTTCATGCTGCGCGGCAAAGAATCGGTATCAGGAGAATGGAACCTCGCCTGTATGGCGTACAACATCAAAAGGATGCATAGCTTGAAAATGGCTTGAGAAAGAGCAAAAACAATAAATATATGCAGGAAAACCGGCTCACAAAAGTACAATTGAACAAATCTGCGCAACGAAACTGAATCTGTAGACTGATCAGGATCGACCAGCGGATTCAACTTACGAGTAGAACCAATTTGGTCAAAATCTCAAGACCGACAGACTCCTAGGATATCGCTTTCCCAGGGAAGACCCGTGTCGATGAGCAGATTCCTTTTGGAACCTTTGACGAGATAAGACATACATTGGCCACGAAACTGAAAGATGTTGTCCTTCAGTTGCACGACACCAATGCTTTTGGCTGCTGACTGCGGCTTGCTCACAGGCTCCGGAGCGGCATCCAGAAGTTTTTCAGGGATCCCCGGTATTCCGCGCGATCTGAGGCGGTAGCTCATCGCCTTGAGCACTATTAAGGCAAAAGCCGGCTGCTGGCCTACAAGATAAACAAACAACGCATGATCTATTTCTAAAAGCTGAGTATTATCTTCCAAGGCAGTTATTGAAGCAGACCTTGCAAGGTGGTCAACCAGTGCCATCTCGCCGAAGATTTCCCCCTTGCCGAGAGTGGTGAGCGTTTTTTCCACCCCATCGACCAATTTGGTGATAGTGACCGTCCCTGAAAGCATGACATACATCTGGGAACCGGTGTCACCCTCTTTAAAGATAACCTCGCCCTTCTGATAAATTTTCAGAAATTTATCCGGGAAGTTCAGCTCATTCATAAAATACCCTCCAGAGTTTTTTTATGTTTCATACATCAAAAACCAAGCTTTTCAATCATATGTGATCTGAAGTCAAACAGGCAGATAACCAGCAAACACTCCCCAAGCCGGACGATTACTTGTCATAAACGGTTCAACACAAAATACCTCCCGTTTAATTACAGCCCGGGCCTCAGCTTGACTTTCATCATCTTTACAGTACCCGCTCGCAGTTGTAGGAGGCCGTGTATGATGGTTTCGGTACTTACAGCTGAATAAGTTGAGTTATATCCTCCCGTAATTACAACGCTGATATTTTTATTAGCCGTTAACGTGCTGAACTGGCTGTCGAGCACACCTTCCACCAACATGATCTCATCTCCATTATTTGCTTTGTCATAGGCATCCTGCAAAGAAGCACAATTAACCGAACCTATACGAGCGTACGGAGCGCTGATAAAGGTTGCAGTCACACCACGCGATGCGGACATTGAAAGATTACAGATACCGTTTCCGGTGCAGTCACCACCCCATCCCCCAAATACCGAACCGAGGCTTGCCGCAGCCAGAAGGTCAACTCCCGCAAACGGGTCGTAATCGAAGTTTGTCGAGCATGACCCACTGGTGCATGTTATCCCTGCCGGAGAGCTGTTGACACTGCCGGAACCGTTACCGTTCA
>VFJM01000098.1 GCA_009886055.1 Geobacter sp.
CGACGACAAAACAATAAATAAATGGCTGATCACCATCACTGTCATGCTCCCCGCCATCATGGAGATCATAGACACCTCGGTCGCCAACGTGGCCCTGCCGCACATGCAGGGGAGCCTCAATGCCGGAACGGATGAGGTCACCTGGGTTTTGACCTCCTACCTCGTCGCCAACGCCGTAGTACTCCCGATGACCGGCTGGCTGTCACGCGTGTTCGGCCGCAAACGTTTTCTAATGACCTGTATCGTGCTTTTTACGCTGGCATCACTCCTCTGCGGAGCGGCGCCCAATCTGGCGGCGCTGATATTCTTCCGGATCCTGCAGGGAGCGGCCGGCGGCGCCCTGATTCCGATCAGCCAGGCGATTCTGATGGAAACGTTTCCACCCAGCCAGCGCGGCATGGCAATGGCCATCTTCGGGGTGGGCGCCATGTTCGGCCCGATCGTAGGGCCCGCCCTGGGAGGTTGGATCACCGACAACATGAGCTGGCGCTGGATCTTCTACATCAACCTCCCGATCGGTATCATCGCCATGATCATGTGCGCTTTCTTTATTTTTGATCCGGATTATCTGCGCAAGAAGGTTGGGGCATTCAAGATCGATTACTGGGGGATTTTTTTACTGGTTGCCAGCATGGGATCGCTGCAGGTCGTGCTGGACAAGGGACAGCAGGAGGATTGGTTTAACTCCTCTTTCATCATCGCCTTCAGCATCATTTCCGTCTTTTCTCTGGCAGCGCTGGTCTGGGTCGAACTGACCCACGAACATCCGATCATCAACCTGCGCCTGTTCAAAAATGTATCGTTCTCGGCCGGCAACCTGATCATGTTCGTGGTCGGTTTTGCCCTCTACAGCTCCATCATGCTGATACCGCTGTTCCTGCAGACCCTGATGGGGTACTCGGCCACCGACGCCGGTATGGTCATGGCCCCCGGCGGAATTGCCACGCTCATCACCATGCCGCTGGTCGGGGCGGCACTGGCCAAACGGGACGGTCGCAAAATAGTGTTTTTCGGGCTGCTGCTCGGGGCAACCTCCATGTTCATCATGCAGGGGCTCAATCTGCAGGGTGCCTTCTGGAACTACACCTGGCCCCGTATTGTCTTGGGTTTCGGGCTGGCGATGATCTTCGTGCCGCTTACAACCGTTACTCTGGCCTCTATCTCACAAGCAGAGATGGGCAATGCTACCGGCATGTTCAGCCTGTTGCGCAATATCGGCGGCAGCGTCGGCATTGCCATGGCCGCTACCCTGCTGACACGCTACCAGCAGTTTTACCAGACCACTCTTGCAGCCAATGTCAACCCGTACAACCCGGTCTGGCAGATGCGCTTCGAGAGCTTGAAACAGGCCCTTATCTCCAAGGGAGTTGCCGTCTCTCAGGCCGACACGACTGCGCTCGGGATGATGTACGGAGTCGTTCGCCGTCAGGCGGGCGCTCTGGCCTTCAACCGCATCTTCTTCATCATCGGACTGGCCTTCCTGATCATCATTCCGCTGCTGTTCCTGCTGAAGCGCCCCTCACATGTCGACATCGGTGGGGTCGGGCACTGATGACAAAAAAAACGGGGTGGTTGCCCACCCCGTCATAACGCTTCTGTTTAATCCGGCTATTTTTTGATCTTGATGAAACAGCCGTTTTCATCACACTCTTTCCCCTCTGAGAATATTTAAATGCGGGACAGATTTATTTAATTTATTGTTCATTAGAAATGAATATGCTATTTCCTGCTTATGCCAAGAACTGCACGCCTCGTAATCCCGGATCATCCACACCATATTATTCATCGAGGACATAACAGTCAGCCGGTTTTCATGTCAGACGATGACTATCGATATTACCTGGATAACCTTTTAGAATGGAAAACCAAACTGAAGTGCAGATTATATTCTTATTGTCTGATGACAAACCATGTCCATCTCATACTTGACCCTGGCGAGAATGAGGTGAATCTGGCAAAGCTCATGAAGCGAGTAGCCGGTCGCCAGACTCGTTACGTCAATAAACTGGAAAATCGAACCGGGACTCTCTGGGAAGGGAGATATAAGTCGAGTCCC
>VFJM01000401.1 GCA_009886055.1 Geobacter sp.
ACTATTTTGCGATACGCCCCGGCCTGAATGGCCTTCTGCTGCTCGGCAATCGGCAGATCGCCATACAGTTGACAGACCTCGACATTTCGCTGAATGACTCCTGATTCTGGCAGCTGGGCAGCGCAGGCACGGATTTCACCCGAACCGGGTAAAAACGCCAAGATATCACCTTCTGTTTCATTCAGCGCCCGTACGACCGCCGCAGCAACCCTCTGAGAAAGACGTGCATGCCCTTTATCTTCAAGGTATTTCATTTCAACAGCAAAAAAGCGCCCTTCCGAACTGATCACAGGAGCGTTATCAAGCAGCCGGGAAAGCGGCTGGACATCAAGAGTTGCCGACATGACTATAATTTTGAGATCTGCCCGCAACTGCTGCACTTCACGGCAGAGAGCCAGCCCGAGATCGGCATGAATACTCCGTTCATGAAACTCGTCAAAAATGATCAGTGCCACCCCGGTAAGCGCGGGATCACTCTGAATCCGGCGGGTCAAAATCCCCTCGGTCACCACCTCAATTCGCGTGGTTTTAGAAGTGCAGCTGTCAAAGCGGATAGAATAGCCTACCGTCTGCCCGACCTCTTCGCCGAGAGTGCGCGCCATCCAGCGTGCGGCTGACACCGTTGCGATCCGCCGGGGCTCCAGCATGATAATACGGCCGGCCTCGGAAGGAATGATGTCAATCAGGGCCAACGGGACACGTGTGGTCTTCCCCGCCCCTGGCGGCGCATGGAGAATGATGTTCTGATGCTTTCGGACAGAGTCGAGTAGAACGGGGAGGATGTCGTCGATGGGGAGTTTGGTCATTACTGGGTGCATGTGGGGTACGACCGGGAAAATGGTGGGCTCGAATGCTAAGAATTTGAACCGAAGCTGAAATACCTTTTGAGGTATTAGTATTGAAGGCTGAAGAACCACCCTCGAATCAACTAATAGCAGAAAAAGCTTTGCATTTGCAACAACCAGGTATGAATTTTCGTACAGAGCTGACGTCCCCCCTGTAAACTGGTCCAGCATACAGGGGGGAGATCAATGACAATGTTTAACGTGTTAGCTGCATACTCAATCTTTCCAATGCAGCTCTGATTTTCAATTCCAGGAAGCCACTACACGAAGACTTCTCTATGCTATCAAGCTCTGACTGATAAATGATAGTACTTACCTCATGACTTTCTGATACAAGCTTCAAACGGTAATCCAGGCACGCCACAGTCAGCCCACCAGTAAGAGACACCTTAGTTAGCTTCAACCCCATCTGAGAAGCAATATCAGCAACATATACTTTAATCATCAATTACTCCTCCAAGTGTCTATATCGAAAGTGTGTATTACGAATACTGCGCTCCTTTTGCCAGTCAAAATCAGGGTTATAAAACCAGAAACATTAGTTTCTTATACTGATTAGTTTTCTAATTAACAAGGCAATAAGGTTAAGTATAAAAAAAGGCTGCATCCGAAGATGCAGCCTTTTTAAACCGAATGAAAAAGAGATTACTTTGCAGCAGGAGCAGCAGCGTCAGCAGCTGGTTTAGCTTCTTCTTTCTTAACTGCAGCTTTCTTTGCTTTCTTCTTCTTAGCAGGTTTCTTAACTTCTTTCTTCTCAGCAGCAGGAGCAGCAACAGCAGGATGTCCAGCAGGCATAGCAGGAGCAGCGGCGTCAGCAGCAAATACTACGGCGGAGAAGGACAGAGCAACGAGAGCAGCAACGATTGTAGAGAGAACTTTTTTCATGGGTAATACCTCCAAATAATTTTGTGAATCCGTATTTAATTTAGCATATGTCATGCCAAATATCGTGATTGCTTAACCTACTGAAAGTAGGTGATAAATACAAATTTGTATCTATATTGTCAATTTTTCTAACTCGATATCCTCAAACTCTACCCTTTTTGGGGTATTTACCCAGAACTAATCTGCTGTATATCAATGCCATAGTCCAACTGCACAAGAGCTTCAGGGAGTACTTTAGTGCTGATGCAGTTACTATGCATAAAAAAAGGGGATTCGCCACGGTGAACAATATATAAAACAGGTAGAGGAGCAAGCAATAAGCACATCAGCTGCGTCAGATCTGCGTCAGGGAATAAAAAAGAGGCTGGCTGGTGTGCTAACCTCTTGATATAAAGTGTGAAATGGTGGGCACAGTTGGGATCGAACCAACGACCTGCCGATTAAGAGTCGGCTGCTCTACCAGCTAAGCTATGTGCCCAGTACAGTGAGATATAACGTATATTTTTTTACGCTACCGGGACTTGGAAGTCAAGTGCGACATGATGCCGAATTCAGTGTACAGTTACATCGTTTCTTCATTCATCGCCCCGGTACGATACCCCTGCAGGTCGAGCGCAACATAGGTAAAACCGGCCGCTTTCACCACTCTGACGACGTCATCCCGCAGGATTGCGGTCGCACGTTCAAACTCCTGTTCACCCAGTTCAATCCTGGCCACACTTCCGTGATAGCGCACCCGGAGCGTCCGGAATCCCATCTCACGCAGCGATTCTTCTGCCAGACCAACTTGACTGACCCGCTCAGGAGTGATGGCAGTGCCATAGGGAAAACGGCTGGAAAGGCAGGCAAAGGCCGGTTTGTCCCAAGTCGGCAGCCCCATTTCACGGGAAAGATCGCGAATATCCTGCTTGGTGAAACCGGCTTCCTCCAGCGGGCTGCGCACCTGCAGCTCTTCCGCCGCTGTCCGCCCCGGGCGGTGGTCACCCGCGTCGTCGATGTTGGTGCCGTCCAGCACGTATCCAACCGCTTCCTGAATTGCAATCTCCCTCAGTTTGCCGAACAGTTCCTTCTTGCAGTAATAGCAGCGGTTGCGGGGATTATCGCGAAACTCGGGGATATCAAGCTCCTCCGAAACTATCACCATGTGTCTGCCGCCGATTTGCTCCGCAATTTCGCGCGCTTCATTCAACTCTCGCTCGGGGTAAGTCTTTGAAGTAGCCGTGACCGCCAGCGATCGATTTCCCAGTACTTCAGCCGCCACCGCGAACAGCAGCGTCGAATCGACCCCACCCGAATAGCCTATTACGCAGCCACCCATGTCAGCCAGAATCATGCGGAGTCTATCTGTTTTGTTGTGGAGTACTCTGTTCATACGAAATGACGATCCCTTCAGTTACAATTCAACTTTCTCAGTCGGCAAACACGTTGTAACACACTAATATTATTAATAGTAAAACGTCTTGATTTGTAGTCGGACCGGGTAAACTTACGCCCGAGGAGACACTCTGCCACCGATTGTAACAGAGATTGCCTCTGATTAAAACCAGATCAACTTGAAACAGATGCTTTTTTCGTGACAACCCGGCAGCATGGCGATACGATATTCACATCATCCTGTCCCGGCCCTGATAAGCAGGATAGTGCGTTCACGAATCTGTCTCCTGCAAAAAACCGCAGAAGACAGATTCTAACTTACTAAAGGAGCTTACATGTCATACGTCAATCTTATTGTGCGTTTGCTGTTCGTATTTTTGTTGTTTGCATCTCCGGCTCTTGCCGCTTCCGTCTCGGTCATCCCGTCCGGAAACCCGGCCTCTTTTTCTGTTGAGGGCACCGGAATGGACGGCGTTGCCGGCATTCAGCTCGACATCGCCTATGACGCTGCATCAATGGCCACTCCAACGGTAACCCAGGGTGGACTTGTAGCAGGAGCAATGTTTGCTGCAAACACGACACGCCCCGGCTTCATCAAAGTTGCCGTTATCAGCAGCCGCGCTTTTTCCGGCAGTGGCCAGATTGCAGTGATTTCTTTTGCATCAAAAACGGGGAGTGGCGGTATTACATCGGTCACAGCCGGCATGATCGACAGCAAAGGATCACCGCTCCCTTCTTCAGCCAGCAATCAACCGGCTGGAACCGCAGCGCAGGGGACCACCCTGACTCCCGGCGTCCCATTCAGCCAGACAACTCAACAGACTCCATCTTCAGCTCAGCAGCAGGGCAGTCCCACGACTGCCACCCCCGGCACAGCTACTCCCTCGACGCCAACCTACCCCGGAACCGTAACATTGCCGACAGATCAGCAGCAACGGGCCGATTCACCATCTGTGCCAACTCCGACTGTTCCCGCTTATACCGCAGAGCCGGCAGCAGCCGCAATTGAAGAACAAACCCAACCTCCCGGAAAGCTGGCAGTTGAAGAGAAACCGGAAGAAACACTGCAGTATGTAGTCTACCGGGGGATTTCAGACCGATTCAAGCAGTACAGCGGCAGTAAAAACCTTTCCGGCGTTGTGGCGCTCTTTGATAAGAGGGTTGTTCAGACTATCAGCCAGGAGCCGGCAATTCTGTTGACCGATGGCCAAAGCAAAGCCACCCTGACCGTTGACATTCCCGCCCGAATTAGCTCTTCACCAAATTTTGCCGCCAATGGCGGCACGCTGGTATCTTTAAAACAGGAAAAGCAGGTTAAAGGACGCTGGATAGTTGAGGTTTTACCGGATGCCGGAGCTTTCAGGGTAACGGTAACAATAATTGCCGGAGCGGAAGACTTTGAATACCCTCTCACTGTTGCCCCACCGGTAAAAACAGCGCTTACGCTTGACGAAAGCGGCTGGAACAGGTTTAGGACGGAGGTCGGTACAGCCGCCGCCCCGCTGCACGATCTCAATAACGATGGTGTGCGGGATTATCTGGATGAGTTTATTTTTGTTGCCAACTACCTTGCCGGAAAATCAACTCCGGCAAAACCAGCAGCACCATCCAAAAAATCTGCAAAATAAGAATGACCTCACCTGACAGCAGAAAAGCCGTCCAATCCCGGGCGGCTTTTCTGCTTATCCATCGTAAAAAGACATTTTTTATTCACAGACGATTGCGTCGACCTTACCCGGTCATGGAAACAACTTCCTCGTAGGTCGTCACCCCTTCAAGCATCTTGTTGATTGCAATCTCGCGCAAAGAGACAAGCCCCTCCTTACGGGCAGCCGCAACGATCGTGGCAAGCCCGACAGAACCTGATACCAGAGCCTTCAGCCTGTCATTCATATCCATGACCTCAAACAGACCGCTGCGCCCCTTGTACCCGGTGCCACGGCACTCCTTGCACCCCTCTCCTTCCCACACCGCATACGACTTACCAGGCAACTGCAGATAGTCGCTTTCGTCCTGAGACAGAATGCGGATTTTTTTGCAGGCGGGACAGATTTTGCGTACCAGGCGCTGGGCGACGATTCCGAGCAGGGTCGCCGAGATCAGGAATGGCGGAACTCCCAGATCAAGGAGTCGGATGATGGTGGATGCGGAATCGTTGGTATGCAGCGTAGATAGCACCAGATGTCCGGTTAGTGCGGCCTGAACGGCATTTTCTGCCGTCTCGCGGTCACGGATTTCACCGATCATGATGATATCGGGATCCTGCCTGAGAATGTTGCGCAGAACAGTGTCGAAACTGACACCAATCCCCTGCTGCACGCCGATCTGGTTGAACTCCTCCATGACCATTTCAATCGGATCCTCAACCGTAACGATGTTAACCTCCGGTGACGAGAGCGAGCGGAGCGAGGAATAGAGGGTGGTCGTCTTGCCGCTCCCGGTCGGACCGGTCACCAGTATGATGCCGTTCGGACGACGCAGAAAGGAGTTGTAGAGCGCTAATTCACGCGGATAAAACCCCATGCTGTCCAGATCCTGCAGGAGGATGTCGGGATCGAACACCCGTATGACAACCTTTTCACCAAAGGCGACCGGTACGGTCGAAACGCGCAGCTCGATATCCTTGTTGCTGAAGGTGGTCTTGATTCGGCCATCCTGAGGGCGCCGTTTTTCGGCCAGATCCATGCGGGAGAGCATCTTGATGCGCGAGACGATAGGGGCATGCAGCGGTTTTGGAATAACATGGATGTTGTGTATGACACCGTCAATACGGAAACGGATCAGCGAGGTTTCTCGCTTCGGTTCGATGTGGATATCGCTGGCGTGCTGATCGAATGCGTAATTAAGAAGAAAATCGACGGCAGATACGACATGCGTGTCGGTCCCCTCGACCTCCTGATGCCCTTTGAGTTTAAAAAATTGTTCCAGATTGCCCAGATCTATTGTTGTTGATGCCTCTGCCTCCGCGGCGACAACCGATGCCCGGAATCCGTAAAACTCGCGCAATATCTTCAGAATGTCGCTTTTTGAGCTGAGTACGCGCCTGATTTCCAGGCGTCTGGCTGAGGCCAGTTCGGTGACAATCGCCTCATTGAACGGATCAGCCACAGCGACCGTTATGACGCCATGAGACTCCTCAATGGCAACGATCAGGTTTTTCAGGGCGAATGGGCGTGGAATATGATCGGTTACAACATGCAGGTCAAGCTTGAGAGGATCGATTTTAACATACGGGAGTCCGGTGGCAGAAGCGAGGGCATCGGTAATGACATCTTCTGTCAGCAGATGTCCCGGTGAACCATGAATTTCGAGATTGAATGACGCAAGAACTTCAGCTGGGGAAACATGCTCGGCACCGGTGCTGGTTCTGCGGGATGTTCCGGAATGATAGTGAGAAAAAAGGCGCGATTCCTGCGCTTTTCCTCGCGCCAGCACATCGTGGAGCTGGTCGCGCGACAACAACCCGCGACGTTCCATCAGGTGAGCCAGATTATTAAACGTCAGTTTCTTCGGTTCCGGCATAATTCCCTTCAATTCCTGAAATATTTTGGGATTGCATCACCCGTACCGGCATCGACCAGCGTAACGATACCCCTGTCTTCACAGGTCGTCAACTGTATCCGTCCGGACTTTCCGTTTAAAACGGCGCCGGGCCAGTCCCTGCAGTCGGTCCATGTAGTAATAGACCACCGGAGTGATATAGAGCGTCAACAGCTGGGACACCAGCAAGCCGCCGACAACAGCCAGGCCGAGCCCCCGGCGCGACTCCGCGCCGGCTCCGAATCCGATCGCAATCGGGAGCGTTCCCATCAGCGCCGCCATGCTGGTCATCATGATCGGCCTGAATCGAACCAGGCACCCCTTATAGATCGCTTCCAGCGGCGTCTTACCCTCTATCCGCTGTGCTTCGAGCGCGAAGTCGATCATCATGATGGCGTTCTTTTTTACAATTCCGACCAGCATAATTATGCCGACGAACGAGTATAGATTGAGATCTTTGCCGAAGATCAGCAGCGTTACCAGCGCCCCGAAGCCGGCCGACGGCAATCCGGATATGATAGTAAGCGGATGAATGTAACTCTCGTACAGCACTCCCAGCACGATATAGATAACCAGTATCGCGATGATCAGCAGCAGGGCTAGTCCTTTGGTCGAGGCCTGATAGACCTGGGCTGTCCCCTGAAAACCGGTCGTTACCGTCGCGGGGAGGCTCTTGGCCTCCTTCTCAACTGCCGCAACTGCGTCTCCAAGCGGGACGTTCGGTTTAAGATTGAATGATATCGTCACAGCGGTGATCTGGCCGAGATGGTTGACCGAAAGCGGGCCGAGACTGCTTTTGAGAGTCCCAAGCGACGCAAGCGGCACCAGTGCCCCGGTTGAGGAACGCACATACAGCAGACCGAGTGCGCTCGGGTCCTGCTGATACTGTGGTTCCAGCTCCATCACGACCTTGTATTGATTGTTCGGAGCATAGATTGTCGAGACCTGCCGTGATCCGTAGGCCGAATAGAGCGTGTCCTCGATCTGCTGGGCTGAGACCCCCATGGAAGCGGCCCGGTCGCGATCGATCTGCAGGGAGACCTGCGGGTTCTTGATCTGAAGATCACTGGTGACGTCCTGGAGCATCTGCATGCCTCGAACCTTCTGTTCGAAGGCGGAGGCCTGCCGGTACAGTTCCTCGGTGTCCGGACTCTGCAGTACAAACTGGTACTGGGCTTTTGACGTGGTCGCTTCGAGACGGATCGGCGGCGGATTCTGCATAAACATCATGATTCCGGGCACCGTCATGACTTTTGGGCGCAGTTTCTGGATAATCTGGTCTGCGTTCAGCTTCCTCTCGCTGCGGGGTTTGAGTTTCATGAACATGACGCCGGAATTGGAGCCGACCCGGCTGCCGCTGGTGCCGACCGACGACATGAATGATTCGACATTTGGCTCCTGCAGCACGATGTCGGCCAGCTTCTGCTGCTGACGCTTCATGTCTTCAAATGATATTCCCTGGGCACCCTCGGTGAAGGCGAAGATGGAGCCGATATCATCAGCCGGCAGAAGCCCCATCGGTATCCGGGTGAACAGCCAGACGGTAACCAGCAGCATGACCAGCGTGACGGCAACCGTTGCCCGCCTGAAACGGAGCACCGCTTGGAGCGAGCGGTCATACGAATGCAGCAGGGCGTTGAAGAAACGCTCCATGGCATTGTACAGCCGGCCATGTTTCTGCTCGGCCGGCGGTTTGAGAAAACGGCTGCAGAGCATCGGCGTCAGGGTCAGTGAAACGACACCGGAAATGAGGATTGCACAGGTGATGGTCACTGCAAACTCGTGCAGCATGCGCCCCAGCATCCCGGCCATGAACAGAACCGGTATAAAGACCGCCACCAGTGAGATCGTCATCGAGACGATCGTGAAGCCGATCTCTTTGGAGCCGCGCAGCGATGCCGCCATGGGTGACTCGCCATGCTCCATGTGCCGGACGATGTTTTCCAGCATGACAATGGCATCGTCGACGACGAAACCGACCGAAAGGGTCAATGCCATCAGGGTGATGTTGTTGACCGAAAACCCCAATGCGTACATGGCGGCAAATGTTCCGACTATCGAAAGCGGCAGGGCAAGACTGGGAATAACGGTGGCGGAAAGGTTGCGCAGGAAGAGGAAAATCACCAGAATCACCAGTGCGATCGTCAGCAACAGCGTAAATTTGACATCTGACACCGATTCACGGATCGTATCGGTACGATCAAAAAGCGTGTTCAGTTCGACAGAGGCGGGTAATTGGCTGCGAAAGCCCGGCATCTGCTGTTTGATACTGTCCACGACTTCAATGGTGTTGGTTCCCGGCTGGCGCTGGATAGCCAGCACGATTGCCCGGGTGGAAACGCCCTTGGAGTTGTACCATGCCGCAATTTTATCATTCTCGACACTATTTGAAACGACGGCTATATCAGAGAGTCGCACCGGCGCTCCCCCCCGATACACGACCGTCACCGATTTGAACGCTTCTGCATCCAGCAGCTGACCGGTAGCCTGGATGGTAAACGCCTGTTTGTCCCCCTGCAAACCACCGGTCGGGAGATTTACATTCCATTTCGCCAGTGCGGCCGCTACCTCATCGAGACCGATTTTACGGCTGGCAAGCGCCCTGGGATCAAGCCGTACCCGGACCGCATATTTCTGTGATCCGTACACCTGAACCTGGGCAACACCGTTAATCATGGAGATGCGCGGCGAGATGATGGTATCGGCAAACTCGTTGACATCCGAGAGCGGCAGAGTCTGCGAACTGAGCGCCAGATACAGCACCGGCTGATCGGCCGGATTGACCTTCTGGTAGGATGGTGGGGTCGGCATATCCGGAGGGAGCTGCCGGGCCCCTTTGGAGATCGCCGCCTGCACATCCTGCGCCGCCGAGTCAATGCTCTTTGCCAGAGTGAACTTGAGGGTGATGACGGAAATCCCCTGGCCGTTGGTGGAGGTCATGGAATCGAGCCCGGCAATCGTTGAGAACTGGCGCTCAAGCGGAGTTGCAACAGATGACGCCATCGTCTCGGGGCTGGCGCCCGGCAGTTCCGCCCTCACCTGGATGGTGGGAAAATCGATGCTCGGCAGATCATTTACCGGGAGGAGCCGATAGGCAAACAGTCCAA